>DOUV01000266.1:847-7085 GCA_003520455.1 Chloroflexota bacterium
GAGTGCGGCGCCTGCACCGTGCTCGTCGATGGGAAGCCGGTCAACTCTTGCACAATGCTCGCCGCCCGCCTCGCCGGGAAGTCGATTACGACCATCGAGGGGCTGTCGAATGCCGCCAGCTACGAACAGCTGCATCCCATCCAGCGTGCCTTTCACGAATCCGGCGGGTTCATGTGCGGCTTCTGTACGCCCGGTCAGATCATATCCAGCAAAGCCCTGTTGGATAGCAACCTGAACCCAACTGAAGCGGAGATTCGCCAGGCCCTCTCCGGCAATATCTGCCGCTGCACCGGNNACCAGCCAGTGCGGTGCCTGCACGGTCATCCTCGACGGCGCCGCCGTGAAGTCGTGCACCGTCCTCGCCGTCCAGGCCGACGGTTCGAACGTCGGGACCATCGAGGGTCTCACGCCCGCCGACGGCCTCCACCCGATCCAACAGGCGTTCTGGGAGCAGCATGGCCTGCAGTGCGGCTTCTGCACGCCGGGCATGATCATGACCGCGGTCGACATGGTCGGCCGGCTCGGCAAGACGCTCGACGAGGCGACCATCCGCCACGAGCTCGAAGGCAATATCTGCCGCTGCACCGGCTACACCAAGATCATCGAATCCGTGCAAGCCGCAGCCAAGATGATGGGCTAAGAAGGAGGAGTTTCCAAAATGGCAACAATAACTGGCAAGACGTTGCCGGCGGCAGGCGATCCCGAATTTCTGCTCAATCTGGCCGAGCACGAGGAGACCTTACGAGATCTCTTCGCCGAGCACGGATCGCAACTGCCAGGTTTCACAGGCGCGGCGCCGGCACCGGTAGAGGCGAAAGAATTTGCCATCATCGGTCACCGCACACCGCATGTACGCGGGTTTAGCGCTGTCACCGGCACGGGGAAATTCGCCAGCGACGTGCAACTCCCCGGCATGCTCTACATGAAGACCCTCTCCAGCCCGTATGGCCACGCCCGGATCACCAAGATCGATACCAGCAAGGCCGAGGCCTTACCCGGCGTCCATGCCGTGCTCTCCCACGCGAACCTGCCTGAGGAGTATCAGAAGGTCAAGTTGTCCAGCGGTCCACCGCCGCGCTATATCCTGCCCGACGAAGTCTTCTACGTCGGCGAAGAAGTCGCCGTCGTCGCGGCGGAGAATGAGCACATCGCGGAGGAGGCGCTGGGCCTGATCGAGGTCGAGTACGAGGAGATGCCGGCGGTCTACGATGCGCTGGAAGCCATGCGGCCGAACGCGCCCAAGAACTGGGACAACGACCTCGATGGCAATATCGTCGCCATCGCGGATCCGATCATGCGGGGCGATCCCGACAAGGGCTTCGCCGAGGCCGACCTGGTGCTCGAGGATCGCTATGCGACCTCAGTCGAACAGCACAGTGAGGTCGAGACATCCGGGTGCGTGGCGATGTGGGAAGGCGATCGTCTGACCATCTGGGACTCTACCCAATATGCCTACGGTGTCCGCGATGGCGCCTCACGCGCCCTGGGCCTGGCACAGGACAAGGTGCGGGCAATCAGCAACTTCGTGGGTGGCGGCTTTGGGAACAAGACCGGCGCCGATCGCTTTCAAATTCATGCCGCCCTGCTGGCGAAGGTGACTGGCCGGCCGGTGCGCGTCATGTTGTCCCGGTTCGAGCAGTATAACCAGACCACCCATCGCTACCCCGTGATCTCGGATCTGAAGATGGGGGTCAAGAAAGACGGCACCATCACCGCCTTTACGGTCCGGTGCATCGGCGACAACGGGGCGGTCGGTGGCAGTAACCGGGCGACGGGATCGCTCTTCACCTTCCAGCAACTCTACACCGCCTCCAACGCCCGCTTCGAGGCGATCAGCGTCTTCACGAACAAATTCCGGGCCGGTGCGCTGCGCTGCGTGGGGCATCCGCAAGCGACCTTCGCCCAAGAGATCCACGTCGACCGCATCGCCCACGAATTGGGAATCAACCCCCTGGACTTCCGGCTGAAGAACATCAACGAGGTTGGCGACCAGGATAACGGCCTGCCCTACAGCAAAGATCCCGGCTTGCGGGAATGCCTTCTCAAGGGAGCCGAGCGCATCAGCTGGAAGGAAACCTGGCACGCGCCAGGCCAGAAACTCATCGAGGGCACGCGCTACCATGGCATTGGCCTGGCAGCGCACGTCTGCACCCACGGGGCGGCCTCCCCCCCGATGGCGGGCATTGTCAAGGTGAACACCGATGGCAGCCTCCAGGTCATCTCCGCCGCGCAGGATACTGGCTCCGGTGTCCGGACTGCCGTGCCGATGATCGCGGCCGAAGTGTTGGGCATTCCCTGGGAGCAAACCAGCATCACACCCGAGACGGACACCTCGGTCGCCCCTAACACCGGCGGAACCTATGGGAGCCGGATGACCTCCAGTGGCGGATGGGGCATCCTGGAAGCGGCCCGCGACGCCAAGCAGCAGATCCTGGAGCTGGCCGCCAAGATGCTCGAGACCGACGTTGACAAGCTGGACACCGGCAACGGTGAGGTCTTTGTGGTGGCCGCACCGGACAAAAAGGTGAACATCGCCGAGGTAGCCAGCAAGGCCGGCGGCCCGATCATCGGTCGCGGCTTCGCGCTCCGTCCCACCCAGTGGACAATGGCGGCCTTCGCCGCCCACTTCGCCGAGGTCGAGGTGGACAAAGCCACCGGTGATGTGAGGGTCACCCGGTTGGTCGCCGCCCACGACGTGGGGCGAGCGATCAACCCCTTCGGCGTCGAGCAACAGATCGAGGGCGGCGTCGTCCAGGGTATCGGGGCAGCACTCTTCGAGGAGAATCTGGTGGACCCGGCCACAGGTGTGCCGATCAACTCGAACTTCCTGGACTACCACATGCCCACCATCCTCGATGTGCCCCTCATCGAGCCCATCATCGTCGAGCACCCGCGGGAGTACCACCCCCTGGGAGTTCACGGCGTTGGAGAACCCCCTATCGCCGTTTCGGCGCCGGCTATCGCCAATGCCATCTTCAACGCGGTGGGCGTCCGGATCACCAGCCGCCCGATGACCCGTGACAAGATCCTGGCAGCGCTCAAAGCCGTGTAGAGCAGGAGGAGGAATCGAGATCATGAAAGCCTTTGAACTGCACGAGGCCCGCAGCGTCGAAGACGCCGTCGCCCTGCTCGGCAAATACAACGCTTCTGCCAAGATCATCGCCGGCGGCAGCGATTTGCTGGGCATGATGAAAGACCAGATTACCGGCCCCAGCTTGCCCTACCCGGAGCATCTCGTTGACGTCAGCGCGATCCCCGAGTTCGCCACCATCAACCGGGTGAGCGACGGCTTGCGGGTTGGTGCCGGCGTCACTCTGGCTGATCTGGAAGCATCGTCGGATGTCAACGCGGCCTGGTCGCTCCTGGCCCAGGCCGCCGCCAGCGCCGCCTCGCCTCTCATCCGTAACTTCGGGACCCTGGGGGGCAACATCAACCAACGCCCCCGCTGCTGGTACTTCCGGGGCACCCAGTTCAACGACTGTTACAAGCGCGGTGGAGACTTCTGCTTCGCCGTCACGGGCAAGAATGCCTACCATGCCATCATCGGCGGCGAGCTGTGCTACTTTGTCCACCCCTCGGATACAGCCACAGCCTTAGTGGCCATGAATGCGAGCGCCAAGCTTGCTGGCCCTGACGGGCAGCGGACCGTCCCGTTCGAGGAGTATTTCGTGGGGCCGCGCGAAGATGTGCTGCGCGAGAATGTCCTCAAGCCCGGCGAAGTCCTGGTCGAGGTCCTGATCCCCACGCCGCCGGCAAACACCCGCTCGGCGTGGATCAAAGTGAAGAGCCGCCAGGTGTACGACTTCGCCGTTGCGAGTGTGGCGGTCGCCTTTACCGAGGAGAATGGGACCTGGAAGGACGGCCGGATTGTGCTCGGGGGTGTCGCCCCCAAGCCCTACCGCGCGACCGGCGTCGAGGAAGCCTTGCAAGGCAAGAGCATTACGGACAACATCGACAACGCCGTCCAGCGCCTCACAAGCGCCGCTCGTCCCATGAGCGATAACGCCTACAAAGTGACCCTGGCAGAGGCTTTAATCAAGCAGGCCATACTCAAGGCACTGGCGTAGGAACCGGAGAGGGGGCGCCCCACCGGATCAGTCTGCGGGAGAGGATCGAGCACCGCCTCTCCCGACCGGGACGCCCCCTTCCGCCGCTGTCAACACAACCGATGCGGATCTCAACCATAGCCAGGTGGGCCGTTGTTGGCGCGCTCATTGTGGTGCTGCTCTCCAGTGCCGTCTGGGGGTATCAACCCAGGCAACAACATCCCAATCAGACCTCGACCCCGGCGATCCCGTCACCGACCTGGATATTGGGTGCCACCGGACGCTTCACGGCGACCTTGACCCCAACCCAGGTGACTCGTTTTTCTCCAGAGGGGTCGACAGGGCAGAGCGGGATCGCCGGTGACGCTGGGGGATCGCCCCGGCAATCCACCCCGACGCTGGCTCCCACTGCGGTTCCGCGCCAACCCACCCCGACACCGTCGGCCGAGGTGGTGAGGCGGGGCCAGCGTCTTTTCTACGAGCTGGGGTGTTTCCACTGCCATGGGGTGCTGGCCCAAGGGATCGAGGGTCCCCAGATCGCTCGGACGAAGATGCCGCTCGACGGAGTGATCAGCCAGGTGTACCTGCCGGTCGGCGATATGCTGGCTTTCAGCGAAAAAGCTGTAAGCAGGAGTGATATAGCAGCCATCTACGCCTACCTGCAAACGCTGCAGCCCACCGGGCCCCGTCCCGAGATCACCACCGACCGCCCTGACAGTGCGACGGGTGAAGCCCTGTACCGCTACCTGGGCTGTTTCGCCTGCCACGGCGACCGGGCAGAGGGGATCTTCGGACCCCGCCTGGCCGGCACACCGTTGAGTGTCGAGCAGCTCCGCGCCCAAGTCCGAATACCGCGGGATCGCATGCCGGCCTATAGTCCCGAGCGCGTCAGCGACGAGGAACTCGACCGCATCTACGCGTTCGTCCAAAGTATGCAGCCGGAGGAGCCGCGTCCCGAGATCACCACCGACCGCCCCAACAGCGCGACGGGCAAAGCCCTGTACCGCTACCTGGGCTGTTTCGCCTGCCACGGTGATCAGGCAGAGGGGAACATCGGGCCGCGTCTCGCCGGGACCCAACTGGGTCTGGAGGAAGTCCGTACCCAGGTCCGAACGCCACGGGATCGCATGCCCGCGTTCGGATCCGAGCGCGTCAGCGATGAGGAACTGGCGCATCTCTACGCGTTCCTCCAAAGCCTGACTCCGTGATCATTTCTCTACAGAAAGCTGTCTATGTATGGATGAACAACTCAACGCCCGACTGACGGACACGGCAGTCGAAGCCGCCCGCGAGGGAGGAAAGCTCGCTTTGAGCCTCCTCGGACGGCCGGGATATATCAAGCAGAAGGGGCCGCGGGACCTGATGACCGGCAGCACACTGGAGGTGCAGTCGCGAATCCGGGCGATCCTCCAGCGTGATTTTCCGGACCACGGCATTCTCGCCGAGGAAGATCCACCCGAGCAGGTCACAGACGGAGAGTTCCAGTGGGTCGTCGACCCCATCGACGGCACCACGAACTATTACCGCCGCGTGCCGCTCTTTGCAATCGCGATTGCGCTGCGCCACAAACAACGCTTCGAGTTGGGCGTCGTCTACGATCCGAACCGTGATGAATTGTTCCACGCCAGTCATGGTCGGGGGGCGTTCCTGAACAACAGGCCGATCCGGGTCAGCACCAAGGTGGAAGCCTACGAGTCGTTTATCGGCACCGACTGGCCCAACTCGCCCCAGATCCGTGAAGACGGCGTGCGCTCGGTGGCCGTCGCCATGGCCGATGCCCTCTCCGTGCGGACGATGGGCTCGCCCGCGTTGGGCCTCTGCTATGTCGCGGCCGGCTACCTGGACGCCTACTACCATCTCGCGCTCAACCTGTGGGATGTGGCGGCCGCGGCAGTGATCCTGGAAGAGGCCGGCGGTGTCCTCTCGGACCTCCGGGGCGGCTCCTGGCTCCATTCACCAGGTCATTACCTGGCCACGAATGGCAAGATTCACGACAGGCTGGTCAAGACGTTCCTCGGTTTCTGGCGAGTACAAGATTTGGCAAAGAAGGGGGTACTGTAGTGAAGCGGGCTCTTGCGACTTTTGTTTCCGTTCTCGTGGCAGTCGGTTTACTCAGCGCGTGCGGGGGCGCAGCATCCGCACCGCCCCCAACCGCGCCACCTCCCCCAACGGCCACGACCGAGCCACCGGCG
>DOUV01000459.1 GCA_003520455.1 Chloroflexota bacterium
CGCCTCATTCAGTGGAGTCCGACGCGGGCCGAGGCGCTCTGTCGGCTGGGAATGGTCGTGGCTCAGAGTGACCGCCGGCAGGCGAGTGCGGTGTTGGACGAGGCGGTGGTGGCCGCCCGGGCGGCCATCCACGAGCATCCCGATCGAACGCAGGCCCTGCCGAAGCTGTTTGCCGAGGCTGGCCGTTACGAGGAGGCTCAAGAGATCGCGCGCGCCATTCAGGATGATCATTGGCGTGACGAGGGACTGATCGAGGTCGCGACAGCCCTGGCCCGGGGCAGCCGTTACACTGAAGCCCGACAGATCGTCGATACACTTGCTTCTCCCAGGCAGTCACGAGGGTTGCGTACGCTGGCAGCCGCCTTGACGAGCGCCGGTCAGCTCGACGAAGCCAGAGAGGCCCTGGACGCCCTTGCGCCCTTCGACTCGGACGTGCTGGCGCCCTTCAAGCGGGCGGACCTGGCGGCAGCCCTTGCTCGCGCCGGCCGATACGACGAAGCCGAGCAATACGCCCGCGCCAATTTGCTGACCGTCTGGGAGCAGGCCCCAGCACTAAGCGAGCTGGCCGTGGCTCTGGCCCAGGCCGGCAAGGCTCGCGCCGGCCCCATCTTCGAGGAAGCTTTGGCAGCCGCGCGTGCCATCGATGACGATAGCGGGCGGGCGCGCATCTTGGGCAGCCTGGCTACCGACCTCGCGAAAACTCAGCCCGAGTGGGCACGTGCCGCCCGGGAAGAGGCGCGGGCGGCCGCCCGCGCCATCGGTGACACCGAGTCGCGGGCGACTGCCCTGAGTGACCTGGCTGCGGCTCTGATCCCGGCCGGGGACGAGCAGGGCAACGCAATCTTGGGGGAAGCATTGACCGCCGCCCGCGCCCTGCGCCCGGGGTCTGATTTGATCAAGGCGTTGCGCCACCTCACCCGGACGCTCCTGCGGGCGGACCGTTACGGCGACGCCCTGGTAGTGGCCCAGGCGATCCAGGACAATCGCGGGCGAGCCTGGACGTTGCAGGAGGTGGCCGCCGCCCTGGCACGAAGAGGCGATCCTCGGGCCGGCGCCGTCTTCGACGAGGCCGTGGCGACCAGGACCGCTGCTCCAGGCAGCGAGTCGGCCCTGGTGTATCCATTGCGCGAACTGGGGGCGGCCCTGGGCCAGCTCGGGCGCTACGATGCCGCCCGGCAGGTGATCGGCGATATTCCGAACGAGCGTTGGCGGGTGGATGAATTCATCAGGCTGGCAGCGACCCTGAGTCAGGCGGGCGATAGCCGGGCCGATGCGGCCTTTGCGGAGGCGATGGCCGCCGTCCGCGCCATGGAGAATGAAAGCTGGCGGGAGGAGGCGGCCCGCGACCTGGTGATGGCGCTCGTTCAGACTGGCCGGTACAACCAGGCTGCAGAGCTCATCGCCACCGTCCAGATGGAGGCAAAGCTGCGGGTGGCGGCGCTGTGCACGCTGGCAGAGGCGCTCAGCCAGGACGGCGATAGCCGGGCCGGTGGCGTGTTCGAGGAAGCCGAGGCCGTCGCGCGCAGCATTGAATGGGAAGGGTCACGGGTGGACGCGCTGATCGTCCTGGCGAAAAGCCTGAGCGCAGCCGGGGACAGCAGAGCAGGCGCCATCTTCGATGAGGCAGAGGAAATCGCCCGCGCCCTGTCCAGCGATCGGTGGCGGGACCTGGCCTTGCGCGATCTGGCGACCGCTCTGGCCCAAGCCAGCCGCTACAGGCAGGCCTGGGAGGTGGCCTGGGAGATCAAGACTTTATCCCCGTGGGCCGAGGCGCTGTTTGACCTCACAGCCGCGCTGGCCAAGGCGGGTCGCTACGATGAAGCCGAAAAGGTTGTCCACACTATCGAGGCCGATCGCCAGCGCAACGAAGCGCTCGTCGAGCTGGCGAAAGCTCTCTTCCAGGCGGGGCGCTACGAGGATGCAGAGAAGCGCGCCTACGCGATTCAAGATGAGTACTGGAGGAGAAGCGCACTGCGTGAGATCGCCGTGGCTTTCGCGGAAGCGGGGCGGGATCGCGACGCAATCGCGACCGCCCGTGCCATTCCGCTCGATTCGGGGGGGGCGTGGGCACTTCTCTCCGTGGCGGAGGTTCTCGGCCCTGCCCACGCCGGTCGGCTGAGGACGGTCCTGGCGGAGGCGGTCGAGGCCGCCCGCACCCTTCGAGACGATTCCGACCGGATAAGCACGCTACGCAACCTGGCGATCGCGCTGGCCCGGATCGGCGACGCCCGAGCCGACGCGCTCCTGGACGGGATTCGGGCAGTTGGCGTCGCGATCGAGCACGTTGGGTGGTGGATGGATGCCCAGATCGATCTGGCGGAGGCCTTCGCCCGGGCTGGCCTCCTCAGAGAGGCACTGATCCGGGTGGAGACCTCCGACCTGGACAAGCTGTTGGCAATCCTGGCGGAGTGGGCACCGCAGTTCGAGGAACTGGAGGCCGGACTCTCGCTCGCCGTCCTGCACGAGGCAACCGGCGTGGCCGGCTGGGTGCGCCCCGACTGGCGCAAGATCCATGAGTTGCTCGCTGCGGTCGCGAACGAGGAAGAGTAGAGGTGGCCTGTGACTACAAGCCCCGAGAGCCCGAGGGAGGATGACCTGTTCTTCGGCGCGGTGGTTGAGTCCTCCCTCACCAATCCGCGCTTTCTGCGATGCGACTGTCTGGCCGCGGACGTTGAGCGGCGCCGGAGCGATCCAGATTGCTGCTTCCTGCTGTTGACCACTGAGCCGGCCGCCGGCATCTGGCGCCGCCGGATCGCCGACTCCTACGGCAAAAGCTGCCGCGATGACCGGCAGCGCTGCAATCCCGACAGCGCCGGTCAAATCGTCAGACTTCCGGAGTCTGGTGGGGGCCATACTTGCCTCGCGGCCAAGTTCAGCGGCGGGCGGGCCTTCGAGCCGCCGTGCTTTCCAGCGGACGCCAGCCTGTCGGCTGGAACGGGTTGTTAAGCGAGGTATGATGGGTAGTGGAAGGTTCAAGCATCTGACCACCACCGACCCGGAATCAGTACACTTCGTCGTGGGTCCCAATATCAAGTAATAGGATGACTTCGCGACCGCTTTCGTCGTCGGTCTCCAAGGAAAAGATCACTCGACAGTCGTAGCCGCATGAACAGGCCCACAATCCCAACAGAGCGCCGCCGAGCTTATGTGTTGCCAGGGCAGGTGCAAAAACGTCAACCTGCATCTGCCTGAGTACATCATCGATACGCCTTTGCACCACGCGGTCTCGTTTCGCTACCCTCCGATAGGCGCGTCGAAATTTAGGCGTGATGACCAGTTGTCTCATTCAGCATTCTCAAGCGCTTGGTGCAACTCAGTAATGGCTTCTTCTGCAGACTGCGCTTTGAGTTTGCCTTCTCGGAACGCAGTTATCGACTTACGTGCATCCGCCGCAATCTCCTCCCGCCGTGTTTCAATTTGACGGCTACGCAAGATGTCTATAAGCATCTCCCGCTGTTCAGGTGGAAGTTGCAAAGCGGTGTCGATGGCTTGATCCAGGGTGACGGTGTTCGACATTGCTGCAATCTCCTTCGTCGTCAGGTTTTCCCAATTCTAGCACATTTCACCGCGTCAAGATAGCCACAGTGCGAATCTGCGAGACCGGCCTCACGGTGAAGTTCAGCTGCGCGGGGCGGTTCAGGGTCAACGCCCAATTGGTCGCACGGCGTAGTCTGGCGCCTCGATCGCCCGCGTCCGCTGCAACGGGGGATTAGTCGGCCCCCGCCGCCAGGGACACCCACCCCCACGACAGACCACTCGGCCCCCAGACCACCCTGGCGGGGCAGGATGGCCGGCGCCTGGAGCCGGTTTGTTGAGGAGAGCCTGGCTGCCGAGGCAAGAGGGCCTTCCACCCGGCGGGCCGGATAACGGCCTCGAACTTACCCGCCCGGCCCGGCTGTTCGATCGATCATGACGTCTTGCACCGTTCTCGCACGCTCTAGAGTGTCGACTGCTGCAGCGAGTGGTTCGCCTGCGTCCTCTCCTGGAGATGCGCTGGTTTGCTTGTGGGCTGTCTCGCAACGTGCTGCTACCCAGTTGCTGGCGTGCCCATCTGGAAGTCAAACTCGGAAATCTCTGTCCGCTATTCGCTCACCAGATCTCCAGATCTGCCGGTCTCGGGCGCGGAAATCCATGAATAGCTCGATTTGGCCCAGGATGTCGAATCCCAGTTCGTGAAATAGTCTGATAGCGGGTTCGTTCCGTGCCACAGGTCGGACCTTCAACTGTTGTATCCCCCGTCCGCGCGCCTCCGCCATGATTACTCTGGCAAGCTGTCGCCCGATTCCGAGGCGCCTATGTGGCTCGCTCACCACGAGCGGCTCTAGCTCAGCTTCACCTTGCCCGGGAATCAGTCCCGCGAGTCCGACGACCCGTTCACCTACCTCCGCCACCCAGATGTGCTCTGGCCCCACGCGCTTTAGATGCTCGTCAAAGTTGCGACCGGGGTCGGGGCCGCCAATCATAGGACTCTCATAGATGTGTCGGTGCCATTCTGTGAGCTCCACCCAAAGGTCCCGACACGACTGCAGATCTTCCGATGTGTAGAGGCGAACGGTTGCGGGCGTGCCCGCCCTCTTATCTTCCATACAATGGTTGCCCCTTACTTGTGGCACAACACCTCGAGGGTGAGTGCGTCATTCAATGAAAACGCGCAGACTAACGGCGGCGCTCAGTGGCCTGCTCGAAGCGCGTTGTCAGGCGCGGTCATCGAGCTTTCTCAACCCCTGGTCCAAACGCTGTGCTACTACGATCATTTCTCCTGTGCCGTCGTATTGGTTTCTATTGTAGTCCCGAAATAAATGGACGACTCGGAAGCCGACGTTGCCCAACAGGTCCTGCAATTCATCACGAAAGGTGTAGCGGGTGAACAAGGGCACACGTCGCTTGCGGACCAACCTCCCCGCCGCATCGAGTGCTTCGAATTTCAGAGTAGTTTGAGCCATAGCTCAGTCTACGTCGGCTTTGTTTCATGATGCAAGGTATCGTGCGGAGCAACACGGTTCTCGCGCGTATTTTGTCGAGCCCTCAAGCCTCTCCGGCTAACGCGGCGTTTCTGCCGCCCACAGGCAACATTGATGAACACCAAGCCTTGTACTTAAAACCCAGCTCAATGGCTCGGTAGCAGACGCTTTGTTAGGCGATGTGGCCGGGGTTTGGTGCATTGCGAAACGCTTGTAAAACAAAATCTATCTCGCCAGAACTTAGGTTCGGCCCTAACGCCAGCAGCGGCATATCAGCACCAGCGTCGTACCACCGCTCAAGTTGTTCCCGAGCCTGCTCAGGTGTGCCATAGATGGCTAATTGCTCTAATAAGCCTTCTGCTTCGTCGGGTACAATTGCCGGATTGCGATTGGCATTTGCAGCCAGCATGGCCTCAACTTCCTTTTCAAAGCCTAAGCGTGCTAGAGCTCTACGATAAATGGGGCCCATCATTACCAAATAGAAAGCAACATACCAGGCAACACCTTGTCGTGCTGTGGCTGCATCTTCCGTAACTACGGTTGGAATGCCTGGGCATACTTGTAGTATCTTGTCCGGCAGGTTAGGGTCTGCTCAGAAATAAAGTACCCAATTTAGGATTTTGAAACCGAGTTGGGACGAATGGTGGAGTTCCATGCGCCATGCCAGGTGTCGGGTTCCAGGTTGACCTGAGCCAGCTGCTTGTCCGAGATGCGCCGCCCTTTGGGATCGTGACGGTCGTCCCGGCGGCAGTGGACCTGGAGGCCGGTTTGGGTGATGGTGGCGGCGATAAGATCCACGATGACCTGATGGGTGACCACGGGTTTGCCCCGCCAGTTCTGGGT
>DOUV01000922.1:0-247 GCA_003520455.1 Chloroflexota bacterium
AACCACGATGTTTGATGTTCAGGGCAGCGTTCAAATTTCGATCAACAAGAGCCCTGCAGCCCTGGCATTCAAACACACGGTCAGAGAGAGACAAATCGTTGAGTGTGCCGCACACCATGTGCAGCTGGCTCGACGGGAAGAACCGGTCAATCCGATGAAACGTCTTGCCAGTCCACTCGGCCTTATAGGCCAGTTGACGCAGGAACGTGCCCCATCCGGCGTCATGCACGCTCTTGGCGAGTCGCGT
>DOUV01000922.1:292-2714 GCA_003520455.1 Chloroflexota bacterium
ATCACGGCTTGGTTCTCACTCGTGAGCCGATGGCTGAGTTTATGGTAGTCGCTCTTGCCGACCACCTCGGGCGGGCGGTCGCCGGTGCGCAGAAGGTCGATCTCGATCCAATGGACACCCGAGGCCATGACGGTCTTGCGCTTGCGCAGGAAGGCCGCTCGTCCTTGTGTGCCAGAAGCTTTGTTATAGGGGGAAAGTACTTCGATCGTGGTGACAACCTGGCGATTGATGGTGTCTCGAATCTCAATATATCGATCACGGATCTCCACATCGTCGAGAGGCTCGATCAAGGTGGGTGCTGTGATCGCTCCGGACATCGCCACCGACGGCTGCTCTCGCTGTCCAGATACGACATACACATCAGGCACGATTGACTGTCGTCGCTCATCATCTGGTGTCACAATGTAGACGCGTTCCTCGATCTCCACGAAGAAATCAGGCGAGACGCGATCGGCCAGATAGTCACTGATCGAATTGATCAGCGAGGAGGGATTGGCGGCGTCTAGATCAGTTTGCGCCGCTTGAATCCATCTTGAGGCTTCACTGGCTACCATGCCTTTGAGTATACCACTCCATCGCCGCAAGTGTCCAACGGTCCTTTCATGACCGCAGGGCGTCTCAGAAGTCAGCGAGGGCGCAAAAGGAGGGCTAAGGCGGGCGCGGGCCTGGCCCTGAGCTCGCGCATTTTGGGAGGCGTGTTCGCGGCGCCCGCCCGGCCGATGGTGGAGACGCTCTGGTCGGGACCGGGGTTATTGCCATGGGCCGGCGAGGCCGGCGCGGGTTTGGGAGGATCGAGGCGGGCGGCGGCCCAGCCTCGACTGGATCGGGTCTGCGGGGCGAGGTCTCAGGCAAAAGCCGCCCCGACGGCCGGGGGAGGGCTATGGGCGTGGTGCTGGTCCCCGTCTCCCCAGGCGGCGCGAGGTCACCGCCAACGCGGCCTTGCTCTCGTTTTGCTCTTGGTGCCTCGATGACGCCTGCTCCGTGTGCTCCACGATGCCCTGGGATCCCACCTCCTCACCCTGCTCTCCGCCCCGGATGATTGAGAAGATACCGAAATCCGAAATCGGATGGCCTGTCTATCCCTGGACCTTGTAGCCATTTTGTAGCCACCTCTCTGCTAAGCTCCTGCCCATCTCTAGACAGCTTTTCCTCCGGCAACCTCAGAGGAGTCGTCTTCGCGATGCGCACCAGCAAGACGTTTGTGCAAACCGTGCTGTTGACCGCCGCGACGCTGCTGCTCGTCGCCCTATCACCGCTCGGGCCGGCCCAAGGCGGTGCCATCATCTCCTGGGAGTACGACCAGCTCCGGCCGGCCGCCGCTTACAACACCGAGGCCGGCCAGTTCCTGGTCGTCTGGGAGGATCACCACTGGGGCTGGGGCGACGACTGGGACATCTACGGCCGGCGCGTGACCGGCAGTGGCACTCCCCTCGGGAGCCACTTCGGCATCTCGTGGGACGGCGACAACCATCGGCGATCGCCGGACGTGACCTACCACCCCACTGTCGGTGAGTACCTGGTCGTCTGGGAATATGAGTATTCCCCCGACGACCACGACATCTACGTCCGCCGGGTGGCCAATGACGGCTCCCTCATCGGCGACGAGCTGCCCATTGCCACCGGCGGCAACTTCGAGAGCAACCCGGTCGTGACGTACAACTCCCAAGACGATGAGTACCTGGTCGTATGGGAACGCCGCGAGGGCAGCGGCGAAGCCAGCCACTTCGACATCTACGGCCAACGGTTGGACCCCGCCGGCGACCCCCAGGGCACTCCCATCGCCATCGCCACCGGGTTGTTGGATGAGCTGGCACCGGCGGTGGCCTACGACTCGGTCAATAACCAGTACCTGGTGGCCTGGCAGGAGCTGACCCCGCCGGGGACCAGGGGGGTGGCCGGCATCACGGTCGCGCAGTTCGACATCTTCGGCCAGCGGGTGGCAGCCAATGGCTCCCTGACAGGCAACCAGATTGCCGTCTCCACCTGGGAGTACGACCAGGTGAAACCCCGGCTGGCCTTCAACAGCGGGACCAACCAGTTCCTGGCGGTGTGGGAAGACCACCACTGGGGCTGGGGCGGTGACTCGGATATTTACGGCCAGCGGGTGAACGCCAACGGAACGCCGGTCGGCGGCAACTTCGGCATCGCCTGGGATGGCGAGAAGCTCCGCTATAACCCGGACGTAGCCTACAACCCGACGGCCAACGAGTACCTGGTAGCCTGGGAATTCGAGTACGACCCCGACAACCACGACGTCTACCGCCGCCGCGTTGGGAGCGACAGCACACTGCCGGAGGGCGAGGCCGCCGTCTCCAGCCTGGGCAGTTGGGAGGGGAGGCCGGCCGTGGCTGCGGGCGGTGGGGCGTCCCTCATCGCCTGGGAGGATGGCCGTAACAGCGCAACCCAGGGGCTGGACATCTAC
>DOUV01000038.1 GCA_003520455.1 Chloroflexota bacterium
TCCTCAACCTCGGCGGCGGGCCGCGCCCCGCGGTCGCGGGCGAACTCTTCCCGTATCTGGTGCACGGCAGCGCCTGGCTCTCGGTGGTTCCGGTCGGGTACGCGCTGGAGTTTACCAAGATCCGGGCCTACTGGCGCCAATCACTCGACCTCTTGTGGATCAAGTTCATCCTGACTCCAATTGTGACCTACCTCCTCTTGATGCCGCTGCACCTCGATCACATTGCCTTCAACGTGGCGCTGATTCTGGCCTTCGCGCCGACGGCGATCAATGCCGTCGTCACCGCCCGGCTCTTTCGCTTGAACATCCACATCACTACGACCGCCTTCGTCCTCACGACCGTCGCCTACCTGGGCATAGTTCTGCCATGCCTCCTGTGGTGGTATCGATGAGGGCTCGACTCGTCGCTTCCTCCACAAGGAAGGTATCGATGGAACTGGAAGGATCCGAGACGACGACCGCTGCGCCTCTCAACACCGGCGTCCTGCTCATCGCGGGAGCCGGCGTCGCCCTTGGCTTTCTGCCCATCCTCTTCGCCTTGATTCCATTGAGCAGTACTGGGGTTGGCATTCAAGTCCTGAGTCGCCTGTTCGTCGGGGCACTCTCCTTGGCAATCTGGAACTACGTGATCCTGCCGGATCCTCAGGTCCGGGTGGTCCCCAGGCGGCGCGACCTCATCCTGTACGCCGTGAATGGTCTGGTACTCCTACTCGCCTTCACGACCTACAACCTCTCGATCGGCCTCGGCACCCCGCCAGCCAAGGCGATCCTGCTCGTCCTGTTCCATCCGATCTTCACCGTCATTCTCGGCCGGCTCTTTCTCGGCGAGCCAATCGGTCCGCGCAAGATCGCCGGTACCCTCGGCGCCGTGGCCGGCATCATGGTCGCCGTCGGCTTCTGGACCGTCTCCGACCTGCGCGCCTTCCGTCTTGGAGAGTTCTTCGCACTGACGAACGGTCTTCTGACCGCGCTCGTCCTCATCATTGGACGCAAGAGCAGCTCGCTCGAACACGTTCCACCCCTGGTCGCCCTGCAGTTCTCGCTGCTCGCCGCCATCGTCTGGAGCCTGCCCATCGCGGCGCTCCTGGCTGCGATGAGCATCGAAGGCAGCCAGATATGGGCGTTCTCACTGAATGGACATACTCTGTTGCTGCTGTTGGCCCTCGGCCTAGTGGGGACGACCCTGCCGTATATTCTGCTCTATCCGGGTCTGCAGCGGGTCCAGGCCTCGATCTCCAGCCTGCTGCTCCTGCTGGAGCCGGTCAGCGTCTTCACGCTCCAGTTCCTCATCTTGGGCAAACCCATCTTCTGGTGGCAAATTTTCGGGGGCACGATTCTCCTGATCTCGAACTACTACGTGCAGCGCGAGGTGAACGGATCAGTGCGGAGACCGGCCAGAGGCCGTTGACCCTCACCCACCGACTCTGACGAGCGCCAGATACGTGGCGTTCTCAGGTCATCGCCACGAAGCAGCCGGCCCCTTTGGGAACCCACAGCACCCTCTTGCGGTCGATGATCTCCTGGACCCGCGCTGCCATCATGCCAAGCGAGCGCGGCCGGTGCGAGCCATCGGACGGCTTGGCCTGTGACAAATAATGGGCTTTATTGGCGAAGTCTACGGCGAGACACGCACACCCCGAGAGCCACAGCCGCAACTTGACATGGATGCGACCTCGCAAATACGCTGTCAAGCGAACGATGTTGATGACAGCCGCCGTGAAGACGTGCTGGAGATGGGTTTTGGCAAGGCCAATGGAGTGGGTTTCCCGCAGGTCATACACCCGGACTCCCAGGGAGATCATGCCCTCAATCCCGGTCCGAAGGTCGTACCGCACTTTCCATTCAGAGGTTTGCTGTTCCTGGTAGGCCGCTTGGAGCGCCTTATATTCCCCTCTTCGCACACAATCAGATGACGCCGCCCGTTCTCGGCTTTGCTACACAAGGCATGGGCTGGACAGGCCGCATAGACACGACCTGGAAATTTGATTGTGAAGGGAACGATGTCCCTGCCGTCTTGCTTCCTTTCTCCCTCCCGGTTGACCGCCCGTCCGCTCTCGTCTAGAATGTGGTAACATTATGATAAATAGCCTCCAGGAACTACTTGATCATGCCCGCCATCAACCGCGACGTTCCGATTCCAGCCTACTACCAACTCAAACAACTCCTCAAGCAGCAAATCCAGCACGGTGACCTCAAGCCGGGCGATCAGATCCCGACTGAGGCCGAGCTGTGCGAGCACTACCAGCTCAGCCGAACACCGGTCCGGCAGGCGCTCCAGGAGCTGGTCTTCGAGGGTCTGTTGACTCGCACTCCGGGCCGGGGCACGTTTGTCGCTGTCCCCGCTGACAGCCGCGCGGCGGCGACCGTGACCCTCCGCGTCGTTCTCTCGGATGAGCGCTGGCGCGAGCCCCTCGAGCGGGCGGCCACGCTGTGGAATCAGGATCATCCGGATCGTCCGGTTCAGCTCGATTTTACCTTCGTGCCGCTGGAAAAGCTGCATCTCCATCTCGTCGAGGCAGTGGGTCGCGGTGAGGCCCCTGACATCTCATTGCTCGACTCGGCTTGGGTGGCCGAGTTCGCCGACCGGCACTATCTCCAACCCCCTGCCGAGGTCGATCCCGCCTGGGGCTCGCGGTGCGAACAGGGCTTTTTCCCCGCGCTGTTGGCGGCCAACCGCTACGCTGAGACTCTGTACGGTGTGCCGATCAGCGCCGACGCCGGCGTGATCTGGTACCGGCGCGACTGGTTCGCGGCCGAAGGGCTGGCACCACCCACGACGTGGGATGAGTTGGTGGCGGTCGGCCGCCATTTCTTGGCTCCCGCTGTCCGGGCACGCTACGGGCTTGGGCTGTACCCCCTGGTTCTCGTTGGTGGCCGGCACGGCGGTGAGACGACAACCTACCAGCTTCTCCCGTTTCTATGGGCGGCCGGAGGCGATTTGATTGCGGATGGCCGCGTGGTCCTTGACAGTGGGCAGAATCGCCAGGCGCTGGCTTTCTTGACAGCACTGGTCCAAACGGAAAACCTCGTGCCGCCCGCCGTCACCGACTATGCCTGGGATCAGGCCGCCCGAATCTTTGCCCGCGGCGGAGCCGCGCTGGCTGTTGGTGGCACCTACGAGAGCTTCTTCATCCGCTCGTCCGCAGGCTGGGACGAGCCGACCTTCCTCGAGAAGGCCGGCTTTGTACCTATCCCCGCCGGGCCCGGGGGCCGGCCGGTGACGCTGGTCGGCGGCATGAGCTACGTGATCTACCGCCAGTCCCAGAGCCCGGCGCCGGCGCTGGCGCTCCTCGACCTGGCCGAGCACGACGAGGTCCTACGCCCCTTCTGCCTGCGCACCGGCCACCATCCCCCGCGCATCGCCGTGGCTCGCTCCCTCGTCGAAGCCGAGAATGGGTTTCTGGCTCGGTCCGCCCAACTCCTCGATATCGCTCGCGCCCGGCCGGCCATCCCCGGCTTTGCCCGGGTCTCGGAGCAGTTCCGGGCACTGGTCGAGGACTGCTTGACCGGCCGCCGGACCGTCGATGAGGCCGTTCCCCGCACCGCGGAGTTGATTACAGCCGTCACCGGGCTGCCGCTCGCCTGAACGGTTCCGCCCCATCGCTGCTGGACAGGAACCTCCTCTCTGTTGGGTGCGACGCACCTTCGGCCCACCCGAACGCCGCGGACGGCGAATGACACCCCAACGGCACGGTTCTGAAGGAGACAGGCGCGTCGCACCGTGAAAATCAGCATTCCCGCGCCACGAGTCGGCCACTTGCCAGCGACGCCGTGCTATCGTACCATTCCCTGCGCGTGAAAGAGCACTGCATGAACGAAATCTCCGACCCGCCGGCCGCGCCGCCCAAAAAGGAGCGGATGCCTACGGGCATGTACGTTGGGAGTGCCCTCCTCGGTCTCAGCATTCTTGGGCTACTCTTCTTCATCTATGCATTTATCCAGACCAACGCCCTGATCCGGGCGGGCGTCGGCGACGTCGCCAACTTTATGACGATCCTTATCTTGATCGCGATCTTCCTCGTCGGCCTGCCGGGGTACCTGGGCCTGCGCCTGCTGCGCCGGTCGAGACGGGCTGCGCAGGTCCGAAAGGAGCCCAAGGCATGACGGCTCCCCGGCGTGTCGCCCTCTTCGTCACTTGCATCGTGGACCAGGTCTACCCCGAGATTGGCGAGGCCACGGTCCGGCTGTTGCGCCGCGCCGGCTGTGAGGTGGACTTCCCTATGGCGCAGACCTGCTGCGGCCAACCCTTCTTCAACAGCGGCTTCCGGAGTGAGGCCACCCACCTGGCCAAACGCTTCGTCGAGATTTTCGAGGACTACGACGCCATCGTCGCACCCAGCGGCTCGTGTGTGACGATGGTGCGCATCGAGTACCCTCACCTGCTTCACCAATGGCCCGGTTGGGAGCAGCGCGCGCTCGCCGTCGCCGCTAAGACCTACGAGCTGAGCGAGTTCCTGGTCGATGTCTGTGACTGGCGACCGGCGGGGACCCATCCCGACGGTGTGGTCACCTACCACGACTCGTGCCACATGTGTCGCCTCCTTGGCCTCCGGACTGAGCCACGAACCCTCCTCGACGCCGCGGGCACGCAGCGGGTCGAGATGCGCGAATCGGACCGCTGCTGCGGCTTCGGGGGAAGCTTCTCGGTGCGCATGCCGGCGGTCTCGAACGCAATGACCCGCGAGAAACTGGCCCAGGCCCAGGCGGCGGGAGCCACCATGCTTGTCACTGCCGACCCCGGCTGCTTGATGCAGCTGCGTGGCGTCGCCGCGGCGGATCGCGTGCCCCTCCAGCCGCGCCATCTGGCCGAAGTCCTGGATGACATGCTCGAGGCGCAAGGCTGAGTTGACTCTTCAGCCGCGCTCGTCTTGCAGCGGCGCTCGCGGCAGAGCCTGTTCATCATTCGTCATTCCGAAGGAGCGTGCATGACCGCCACGGTCAGAGAGTTCACCAGCCGCGCGAAGGTTGCCATCGCTGATCCCCGTCTGCAGAGCGCGATCGAGGGCGCGACGAACCACTTCCGCCAGGGGCGGGAACAGGCCCTGGCCGCTCTTCCGAACGCGGGCGCTCTGCGCGATCATACCAAAGCGATGCGCGCGGCCACCCTCGCCCGCCTCGACGAGCACCTGGACACCTTTGCCCGCAACGCCCGCGCCGCCGGTGCCGAGGTCCACTTCGCGGCCGACGGTCACGAGGCGAATCGGATCGTCCTCGAGATCGCGCGGCGCCACGGTATCACGCTGGCGGTCAAATCCAAAAGCATGGCGACCGAGGAAACCCACCTCAACCGCACGCTCGAAGAGGCCGGGATCACCACGGTTGAGACCGACCTGGGCGAGTGGATCATCCAGCTCGCCGGTGAGACCCCCAGCCACATCATCGGGCCTGCCATCCACAAGACTCGCGAGCAGGTCGCCGAGTTGCTGAGTCTGGCCGCCGGCCAGCCCCTGCCGACCGACGTGCCGGTGTTGACCGCTACCGCCCGCCGCCTGCTGCGCGAGCGCTTCCTCGCGGCAGGCATGGGCATCAGTGGTGGAAACATCGCGATCGCCGAAAGCGGCACGGTGGTTCTGGTGACCAACGAGGGCAACGGCCGGCTGGTCACCAGCGCCCCGCCGGTGCATGTGGCAGTGGTCGGCATCGAGAAGATCGTTCCAACCTGGAACGATGCCGCCGCCGTTCTGGCCCTCCTGGCTCGCAGCGCCACCGGCCAGCCGCTCTCGATCTACACCTCATTCGTCACCGGACCGGCCCGCCCCGGTGACCCCGATGGCCCGCGCGAGGTCCACATCGTCTTCCTCGACAACCGCCGCTCGGCCCAACTCGGCACGAAGTATGCGGAGGCCTTGCAGTGCATCCGCTGCGGGGCCTGTCTGAATGTCTGCCCGGTCTACCGCGAGGCCGGCGGCCACGCCTACGGCAGCCCCTACAGCGGCCCCATCGGCGCCGTGATCACGCCGCTGCTGAGCGGCCTGCCCGAGTACTCGGCCCTCCCGCACGCCAGCACTCTGTGTGGCGCCTGTCTCGACGCCTGCCCGGTGCGGATCGACCTGCCGCGCATGCTCCTCGAGTTGCGCGCCGATGAGGTCGCTACGGGTGAGGCCGGTCCGATCGAGCGCCTGATCTTCAAGGCCACCGCCCTTCTGATGGGCCACGCCCGTCTCTGGGGGCTTGGTCCCCGGCTGGCCGCTCGCCTCCAGGCACCCTTCCAGCGCGACCGGACACTCCACCTGCCGGTCGAGCCCGCCGCCGGTCGACCACTTCCAGCGCTGGCCACGCGCTCGTTCCATGAACGGTGGAAGGAGATGAATCGTGATTCGTGAGCGATTCAATCACGCATCACGCATCACGTCCCGTCGCACGATCCAAAATGCTTCCCAATCCGATTCCCGACTTCAAACTCGAACGCTACTTCGCCCGGTGGGAGTTTGCCGCCCCGTACATTCTCTGCGCCTCCGATGTGGAGGGCTACCGGCTCGATGAGCTCCTGGCGCTGGCCGACGACGAGCACCGCGCGCTCTGGCAAAAGCTGACCCTGGGCTACACTGAGGCCCCCGGTCATCCGCTCTTGCGCGCCGAGATCGCGGCCCTCTACCAGAATGTCGCACCTGCGAACGTGCTCACCTTCGCGGGCGCTGAGGAGGCGATCTTCGTCCTCATGAACGTCCTGCTCGGACCGGGCGATCACGCCGTCATCACCTGGCCAGGCTACCAATCGCTCTACGAGGTCGCCCGTGCCACCGGCGCCGAGGTCACGCTGCTGCCCCTCGAGCACGCCGACGGCTGGGCGCTCCATCTCGAGGCCCTACAC
>DOUV01000359.1 GCA_003520455.1 Chloroflexota bacterium
TCCGAGAGCAGCTCGAGCAGGAAAGCCTCAAACTCCTCGTCGGCCCGGTCCAGCTCGTCAATCAGGAGCACCGCCGGCTCGCCGTGTGCCCCGGCTTCAATCGCCTGGAGGAGAGGACGCTTGATGAGAAAGCGCTGATCGAAGACGTCGGCGATGGCCCCCTGCCCGTCGGCGCTGCCGGTAGCCTCCAGCAGTCGGATCTGGAGGAGCTGACCCTGATAGTTCCACTCGTAGATAGTGGTGTTAACATCAAGTCCCTCGTAGCACTGAAGCCGGATCAGGCGGCGACTCAGCACCTCGGAGAGGGTCTTGGCGACCTGCGTCTTGCCGACGCCAGCCTCGCCCTCCAATAAAATCGGCTTATTGAGCTTCAGGGCTAACAAGACCGTCGTCGCCAGGGCACGGTCGGCAACGTAGTGGTGAGCCAGCAATGCTTCCTCAATCGCATCTATCGAATCAAGCACGGGAACAACCTTTGGGTGATTATTCAGTAACTGACGCAGAAAAGTATAGGCAAGAGGCGGTCGGGAGGCAACCTGCGCGCCAACAACACCTGGAGGGCGAAGGGTTCGCCCCTCGCCCTCCAACCGAACGGTTCGTTGTCGCCCTTAACCCCGGGCACGTGTGGCTGCCTGTTCCAGTGCGCGTCGAGTGAGCACTTTGGTCAGGTGAGCGCGGTATTCCTCGGAAGCGTGGATATCGCTATTGAAGGTCAACCCCTGGCCTGCCTGTTGCGCGGCACTGGCAATCTTCTCGGCCGTGAGGGGCTGGCCCTCGAGGGCACTCTCAACCTCAGGCAGCCGGCTGGCCGAGTCGGCCGCGCCGGTGACCGCCACGCGGACGTCCTGGGCCTTGCCATTGTCACCCACTGCCACCCGCGCCGCGACGCCGACAATCGCGTAACCGCTGGCGGGGTTCTCAAACTTGGCGTAGGCACTGCCGGTGTTGCCCGACTGGGCCGGCAAATCCACAGACGTGATGATCTCACCGGGTTCCAGGGCCGTCTCGAGAAAGCCGACGATGAACTCATCGGCGGGGATGGCGCGCGCGCCGTTCGGGCCCACCGTATTGATCGTCGCGTCCAGAGCCAGAACGACGGCGGGATAATCCGCCGTGGGGTCGTTGTGTGCCAGGCTCCCCCCGATGGTACCCCGATTGCGCACCTGAACGTCTCCGATGATCGACGCGGCGTCGATCAGAGCCTGGTATCGCTGGAGGTCCTCATTGCTGGCGACCTCCGCGTGAGTCGTCATCGCGCCGATTCGGTAGCCGCCGTCCTCACGGGGGCTGACGCCGCGCAGGTCCGTGATCCGCCCGATGTCGATCAGTACGGCCGGTTGCGCCAGGCGCAACTTCATCATGGGAAGCAGGCTGTGACCTCCCGCCAGGAGACGGGCATCGCCTCCATGTTGCTGCAACAGCGAGACGGCCTCAGAGACGCTGTTCGCACGGTAGTAGTCAAACTTCGCCGGATACATGAGCACCTCCTCTATTTGCCATTCTCGCGGCTTTTGCTCTGTGCGGCCTGGATGGCGCGCCAGATTTTGTCTGGGGTGAGCGGCATGTCGATGTGGTTGATACCCACCGGCGCCAGGGCGTCCATCACAGCGTTCGCCACCGTCACCGTCGAAGCAATCGTGCCCATCTCGCCCGCCCCCTTCACTCCCAGAGGGTTGACCGGCGAGGGCGTCTCGATGCGGCCGGTCTGAATAGCGGGAAATTCGCGGGCCCGAGGCAGGGCATAGTCCATCATGGAGCCGGACAGGAGCTGACCATCCTCGTCGTAGACCCCGTGCTCGAACAGCGCCTGGCCCACGCCCTGGACGATGCCGCCGACAATCTGGCCATCTACCACCATGGGGTTGATGACGTTGCCGACATCATCCACGGCTACGTAGCGCTGGATCGTCACCTGCCCGGTGTCGGGATCGACTTCCACCTGGGCGATGTGGGCACTATTGGGGAAGGTGAAGTTGCTCGGGTCATAGAAGGCTGATTCTTCCAGACCTGGCTCCAGACCCGCTGGCAAGTTATGGGCCGTATAGGCCGCCAGAGCCAGTTCGCCAAAGGATTTGGCTTTGCCAGGCGCGCCCTTGACGTAGACGCTGCCGGCCTCTCGGTCGTACACCAGGTCGTCCTCGGCGGCTTCCAGTTGATGGGCCGCGATCTTCATCACTTTTTCGCGCACTTTTTTCGCGGCACTGACCAGAGCGCTGCCACCCACGGCGGTGCTGCGGCTGCCGTAGGTCCCCATCCCGAAGGGCACCCGTCCGGTATCACCGTGGACGATCTCAACGTCGTTATAGTCCACCCCTAACTCATCGGCTACAATCTGAGCAAAGGTGGTCTCGTGCCCCTGGCCGTGGGTGTGCGAGCCAGTCAACGCAGTGACTTTGCCCGATGGATGCACGCGGAGGACCGCGCTCTCCCAGAAGCCCACTGACGACCCCAGTGCACCGGCCACTTGCGAGGGTGCCGGGCCACTGGCTTCGATACAGCCGCCAAGCCCGATGCCAACGAGCCGGCCCTCTTGACGGGCTTTCTTTTGGGCCTGGCGCATGCCCTCATAGTCGGCCAGCTCCACTGCTTTGTCGAAGAGCCGTTGGTAATCACCGCTGTCGTACACGAAGGCGACCGGCGTCTGGTAGGGGAATTCGTCGGCCGCGATGAAGTTCTTCCGCCGCAGCTCGAGGGGGTCCATACCGAGGTCCCGGGCCGCCACGTCCACCAGCCGTTCAACCAGGTAAGCAGCTTCCGGCCGGCCGGCCCCCCGGTAAGCATCCACCGGAACGGTGTTGGTGAGAGTGCCCCACATCTCAGCCCAGATACCGGGAACTTTGTACAGCCCGGAGAGCAGCGTGATGTAGAGGGCCGTCGGGATCAGAGGAGCAAACGTGGAGAGGTAGGCGCCCTGGTTGGCCCACGTCTGAACGTGGATGCCGGTGATGGTTCCATCTTTCTTGAGGGCCATCTTGCAAACCGTCACGTGGTCGCGCCCCTGTGAGTCGGTGACGTACGATTCAGAGCGCGTGCTCACCCACTTGACCGGCCGGTTAATCTCTCGGGCCACCCAGGGAACGATGATCTCTTCCGGGTAGTGGAAGATTTTGCTCCCGAAGCCGCCACCCACATCGGGGGAGATTACTCTCAACTTGTGCTCGGGGATGCCCAGGGTGAAGGCGCTGAGGAGGAGCCGGATGGGTTGGGGGTTCTGGCTGGTGGTCCACAGCGTCATTGCCTCTTCGGGTGCATTCCATTGGGCGACCGCTGCTCGGGGTTCCATCGCGTTCGGGATCAGTCGCTGGTTGACCAGCTCGAGTTCGACCACGTGATCGGCCTCGGCGAAGGCTCGGTCGCAGGCTGCCTTGTCCCCGAGCGCCCACGTGTAGCTGATATTATTGGGTACACCATCATGAACCAGCGCAGCCCCCGGCTCCGTGGCCGCGCGAGCGTCGGTCACTGCCGGCAGCGGTTCGTACTCGACCTCAATGAGGTCAAGTGCGTCGGTGGCAACGTAGGGGCTCTCAGCGACGACGGCCGCCACGCCATCCCCTACGTGCCGGACTTTGTCCACGGTCAGCGGCCAGCGATCAGGCACTTTGATGTCGGGCACATTCCAGCCGCAGGGCAGCTTCCCGACGCCGCCATCTATCAGATCCTGTCCGGTGAAGACCGCAATGACCCCGTCGAGGGCCTTGGCCTTATCGGTATTGATGCTCTTGATCCTGGCATGGCCGTACGGGCTCCGCAGAACGGCGAGATGGACCATGTCGGGCAAGTCAATATTGGCGACGTATTTACCCTTGCCCTGGAGAAACCGCGGATCTTCGCGCCGTTTGATGCTGGCGCCTATATACCTCGCCATCAAGCTCCTCCTCTCATGACCTCTGCGGCGGCCTTGGTGGCCTCGACAATATTCTGATACCCGGTACAGCGGCACAGATTCCCTTCCAGCCCGCGCCGAATATCCTCCTCGTTCAGGTTCGGGTTCGCTTCTACCAACTTGACCGCCGTCATAACCATGCCGGGCGTGCAAAAGCCACACTGCAGACCGTGGTGCTCCCAGAACGCCTGCTGCATCGGATGCAGTTCGCCGTTGCGGGCCAGCCCTTCAATGGTCGTGATCTCGGCACCATCCGCCTGGACGGCCAAAACCGTACAGGATTTCACGGCCTGACCATTCATGTGAATGGTGCACGCTCCGCACTGGCTGGTGTCGCAACCGATGTTGGTACCCGTCAGATTGAGGACATCGCGTAGGTAGTGGACAAGAAGCAGACGAGGCTCCACATCCGAAGAGTACGTCTTACCGTTCACCGTCGTCGAGATCTGCATACAATTCGCCTCCTTGTGACATACGCGGTCAAGTCGAGCGAGCGCTCGACAGCCGTCACGACGTGGATTCTACCTGGGTGGGCGCACCGTCTTGCGAGGCGAGGGCCTGCTGGGCAGCAAGTTGGCCTTCCAGTGACTGCAGCCCCTCAGATATCAACTTGCGCGCGACCGACTGAATCAGTCGCTGGCCAACCTGGGCGATGCGTCCGCCAACATGGGTCTCACCGGCATAGTGAATAAGAGTTCCCTCGGGAACCTCCTCGAGATCGATCGCCCCGTCTCCCTTCAGGAAGCCCGCCGCCCCTTTGCCCTCCACAACTAAGATGAAGTGCTCCGGTCGCCGCTCATCCTTCACGGAGACATGGCCCGCATAAGTCCCGCTGACGGGCCCGACCTTGACAGCGACCTGGGCCTCGTAAGTGCCGGGGCTCACCTCGACCAGGGCGGTGGCACCCGGCATTGCCTTCGCCAGGACCTCGGCATCTTGAAGGAGGTCGAATACCACCTCGCGGGGGGCACCGAATGTGTACTCACCCTCAATTCGCATCTTGCTCACTCCTCAACAGTCCAGACAACGTGGATAGGCAGCCAGGATCACGAACACCACCCGGCTGCGCGCAAGGTTAAACCATGAGATCACCTCTCACCGGGGAGGACTGGGAAGCTGCTGGGCTCTGGCATTACGAACGGAAGTAGGGCCTACCGCTATTATACGGGGTGAATTGAGTGCAATCAACCCCCCCAGGTGTCGTATTCAGGGCGGCTGCCCGCCTGCCGGTGAATCTCAGCCTCCAGGCGCCGGAGGCCGAGGTTGATGAGTTCGACCGCCACTCGCTGAACCACCCGGTGAGTCAAGCGGTTCAGGCCCCCGATAGCGTCGGTCTCGCCCTGATACCGCAGAAGCGTCCCGCCAGCTCGCGGATCCAAGCTCACGCGCCCCTCGGCCGTCACGTGACTGTGCGAACCGCTTCCCTGGACAACGAGGACGTAGAACTCATTCAGGATGGTATCTGCAACGGTGATGGTCCCCGCATAGCGACCTGAAACCCGTGGGAGGGAAACCTCCATCTCGGCCTCGAAGGTCGTCGGGGAGAGACGCCCGAAGTGCAGGCCCCCAGGCATCGCCGCACGGATCAGCATCTCATCTTGAAGGGCTTGATAGACGACTTCGGATGCTACCTTGAAGTGGTAGTGGCCCTCGATCTTTAAGGTCATGAGGCCGGTCCCGCACCTTCACTGATTACAATGGGGGTGAGGCTTCAGAGGCGGTCACTTTCCAATTCAGTACGGCTGTCGCTGGATTCTCGACCCGTGAACGCATCCGCCGCGGGTACGAAGCGCATCGGAGAGCGGCGCGGCATTGCCCCGTCGCGGGACATGCTGATCTCACTCACGATGGCCACGGCAATCTCAGCGGGCGACTCTGCCGCGATGTCGGCGGTGATGACCCCATCGGCCTCCGGAGACCGGCTGCAGCGAGCATAGCGCGGATGGTCGTCGAACACGACGACGTGAAAATTGCGCGGCAAGCCCGCTTGCTCAGGTTGCTCCAGTTTTTGGTAGATCGTCTCCGTGGACTTCATTATAGTCCGCGCGCCAGACAGCGCCAACCGCGGCATAGCCAGGGGGCGAGGTAACAGTGTCCCCGGGGAGGGCGCCGGCCGGGGCTCGAACGACCTGCTGCCGCCACCCCCGTGATCACGACGAAGGGGTTCCGCACCTCGCACGCCTGACTGTCGGGCCAACCTGCGGCCGGCACCACCGTGCCAACACGAAAATCTGTTCTCTCTCACGACGCGATTTGTCGCAGGATGGGTGTACAGTAGGAACAGATGAAGCCATTCGAGGCCACCGGAGCAGACGACTGGCAGGTGGCGAGAGTGACCGGATGGATCTGGTGCAGGGGCTTGAAATTGTCGAACGGATGTGCTAATCTAGACCTATCAGGTGGGACAGAGCCTGGCCACCGAACGAGGAGGGCGTGATGAACACCCACAAGGAGAATTGCAACCTTTGGAGCGCTGATTTGGACCACGAACTGGCCGGTCTCGATCTGTGGGAGCAGCGCCGGCGACTTGAAGCCCGTATCACGCGCGCCGACACCTGGCTGGCCCTCCATCCCGAGGCCGACCCGATGGCCTACGACCGGCTCGATGTGCTTCTTGAGCGCCACGCTGGCGTCATGGAGAAGCTTCGCATCCTTTCCAGTGCCGAGTCAGCCCTCATCGGCGTTGTCCTGCCGGGCGACTTTGGTGGCGCCGTCCCGCCTCGGTGGGAACGCTTGCCAGATGGCCGGATCCTCGCCTGGTTCAGCCGGGCCGAACTGGAGGCAGCCACTCTGGTCAATAGTGCTCTGGCAGAGCTGGCGCTGGACCCGCTGGTGGCTGCCGCCTGACTGTTCGCTCATCTCGCGGACGGCTCCGTGCGGGGGGCTGTTCGCTGATAGCAGGTTCCTCCTTTCCAGGGACCGTAGACCTCCGCGCGAAGGCCGCCGCTCCAGGCGGCCTTCGTGCGTCTGGGGGCACGCATTCCTCGCCATGCCTCGCCGCCGGCGACCGGGTATGCTCAACCGCGCATGGTTCAGCGGTCTAAATTGACAGCTTGGGCCCGTGCTTCAACCGGCCGGCAGCATTCTCCGGGGCGTAACCAGGATTTCACTCCATCGCCCTGAGCCAATTCCTCCTCTTCATCAATGTCAGAAGTCGCTTGCCTGCCACCAGGTTGGGATAAAGGTGACCAGAGACCCCCGCGGTCAGGCACGTTGTCATCCGCAGAAAACACCGGGGCGCAGGGCGGTACACTTTGTGCTATATACGCTGGGACACCGGTCTGCAACTCTGGAATCGAATGATTGGAGGATGAGAAAGCAGCTCAAATGGAGGATGATGGGATGGATTCGGAGCCCCGCTTCTGTGAGAATCCGCGCTGCACGGTCGGAACTTGGATGGTAAAGCAATGTTTCGACGACGGAGAAGTTTGGTGGGTCAGCGATCGGCGAGGCCACAACAGCTGGAAGATCGCAGCGACAGCCCCGGTGTGTCCCTTCTGCGACACACCGCTCGTCACAGCGATAGAGATCGAGGAAGGGATCGAGGAGAGTATCGAACCAGAGGAGGGACCATTGTTCGAGTTTGTGCACGGCCTGGAGTAAGGCGGAGCGCTGGTGGCACTCAGCGCACTCGTCGCCAACCGCCTGGCATATCGATTGCTGGTCAACCGTTGGAAGCCTGTAGAGAACGCGAACACCGACGCGACTCGTTCCAGGATCCATGAGAGAAAAGAGGAGACCGTGCAAGAATCAGACCTGGTATACCTGATTGCCAGCTTCCCCGATACCACCCAGCTCGAGCAGGCCGTCCACGACCTGGCGGTGCCCCGCGACCAGATCGCGGTCCTCGGAAACGAGGCCAGTGGCGCTGCTGCGCTGGCCGAGTCGCTCGGCCTCGCCACAGAGTTGGACAGCGACACTCCGCTGGACGAGGGGCAGCGCGAGCGCCTGGAATGGAACCGAAAGCATCACGACCGCCCATTGCTGGCAGTGGCTGTGCCCGCCGAGGAAGGGCGCGACGTGCGCCTGCACCTGACGGAACTGGGTGGCGAGATGCTGTGGGCAGCAGACGTGGCCGAGCAGGTCGGCGACGTCGACGTCGAGCCTGGCATGATCACGAAGGAGCCGCCACTGCCCGACGGGGACGAACTGGCCTTCAAACGGCGCTGAGCCGTGAGTTGGCCGACTCGGACGAGACCGAGAGCGACCACTGTCCAACGTTTTCACTCAGAAGCTGCCTCTCGGTTCGCTTGAATGGGACCGGGTACCTTTTTGCACCGGGGCCATGCCTTTTCTAAGGACCTTGTCTCGAAGCACAGCCTCCTTCAGAGAGAGCAACTCGCTCTCCCTCTGAGGACCAGTCTCGAAACGAGATACGGAGGAACCTATGCCGCGGGAGATTTACACCAACAGTGATCCATCGATTAGCGAAGAGGCCTTCGAAGAGAGCGCCATCATGATTGATGAGGACGACGCGGAGGTGGAGCGCGACCTCGCAACCGAAGAGTATTACGACACCCAACACGGGGACGGGCACACCTACAACCCGATACAGGCACAGCAGCAGGGATTAACGTACACCCCTCCCGACGACGCACCAGTCCTTCCCAGCGAAGATCTCCAGGACGCAGAGATAGCTGCGGGCTACTCGCCAAGCATGGAGGCGAGCAGCCCCGACGCAGAGAGCTTACCCCTCGCTGTCGATAACAACGACCTCGACCTGCAGGACGATGTCTACACAGCGCTACGCAACAACAGCGAGACCGCCACACTGAATAACGTGTCCGTACGCGTCGACGATGGCATCGTCACACTGCTCGGAACTGTGCCCGGCGACGACGACATTGCGCGGGTGTTCGACATCGTCAGCGATTTGGATGGTGTCATCGAGGTCCGAAACCGCCTCACCATCGAAGAATAGAGCGAAGAGGGTGGGCGGGTTGCACCCAGTGGTCCAATCCATCCCGCCCACCTTCCGTCGCGATGGCGTATCTGACTTTCTGTAAAAGTGGCGCGTACGCGCCACTTTTACAGAAACATCAACACATCATCTCCGTCGCAAGCACCGTCGACGAGCCCGCTGCGGAGCCAGAACGGCGGGGAGGAGCCCGGCGGGCTCACGGGCATCAGCAGCGGCGGGTAACCTCCGGTGAGACCTTCCACCACCGCGACCGGCCCAGGCACACGCGCAAGCCTCTCCGGCATCAGCTCCTCCCAACGCCGCCAGTCCCATTCCTGCCCTCTCCGGCGCGCCCTCGCGAGGGCACCCTCAGCTTCGCCGGCCACGTCCACGGGAAGGCGCTGTTCGCGCGTCAGCACCTGGAAAGCGATCCCGACCTGCACTCTCAACCTCCTCCGTGCGTCCACCGCCCGGCCCCCCTTGCCCACTACCAATCCGAGCCGACGTGAGTGATGTCGCTGGCGCGAAGGTTCGACTGATTGAGAGACAGTCTGTGGGGCAAAATGAAGCCCCCGGGAGATTGCGGGAGAGCCCATTTTGGGGTAGTGTTCCGTGAAGTAGGGAGACTGATGATCTGCTTGTCACCCTGTTCCCAGGACTCGATCTCGTAGTTCAGCCTCACCACCACGCTCTGGCAGGTCGTGCCTTCGAGCGAATCCGAGTCAGGAGGGCTGCATGAAGACTTACACTTTTCACGTGTCGCTGCCCGGCGCCGGTCGCGTCTGGCGCAAAATCGAGATGGATGCCGATCAAACCCTGCAGGACTTGCATTTCGCCATCCAGCGTGCCTACGCCTGGGACGCGGACCATCTCTACTCATTCTTCATGAGCGGGAAGGCCTGGGACAGCAGCAGCGAGTACACGCTGCCTGAGGGCGCCTCCCCGTGGGGAGATGTCGTGGAAGTCGAAGAAGAGAAGGAGGAACCCGATCTGAGCCCTGAAGAGCGGGAAAAAGCCTTGCGCGAGCTGTTTGGCGGCGGCGCGGGCATGACGGTCGAAGAGATGGAAGCCGAACTGACAGCCTTCTGGGAGGACGTGCTGGCAGAGGAGGAAGCCGCCCGGTCACGCGATGTGCGAACCACAACCATAGAAGAGCTGAACCTGAAGCCCAAGCAAGAGTTCACGTACCTCTTCGACTATGGCGACGAATGGCGCTTCAAGGTTCGTGTTCACGCCATCAACGAGAACGCGGAGCCCACTGCCGAGTATCCGCGAGTAGTTGAATCGGTGGGCGAAGCACCGGAGCAGTACCCCGATTGGGAATGATGCTGAGGATCGAGAGGGCACATTCCCAGAGAAAGTGAGGATCGATATGCATTTATATCTCGTCCGGCACGGGCAGAGCCACGTCAACCTCGCGGAGTGGACAGGCGGGAATACCGACGAGGGCTTGACCGATCGCGGGCAACGCCAGGCAGCCGCCTTGGGGGCGTGGTTACCGGTCGTGGCACCCTCGGTGGACGCGATCTACTGCAGCACCATGCAGCGGGCCCGCGAGACAGCGGCCCCGCTTGCGGTCGCCTACAATTTGGAGGTGCACTACGACGATCGCCTCCGCGAGATCGGCAACAATCGCTTCGATCACACGCCCTGGCCCAGCGATGCCCTGCCACAGGAATTTGCCGACTACTGGGCTAGCGAGCGTCCCTTCTCGCCCGTGGCGCTTGTCGAGGGCGGCGAGTCATGGATGCATTTCCGCACGCGCGTGGGGCTCCTGATTGAGGAGTTGGCCGAGCGCTATGCCAATGGAACGGTTATCGTGGTCGGCCACGGTGGGGTCGTAGAGGCAACCTTCGACCATATCTTCAACGTCGGTCCCTGGCGCCGTTGCGAAGTGTGGGATCACAACACCGCAGTGTCACACTTCGAGCACATCGACCATCCCACGCGGGAACGGTGGCGCCTGCACTACCACAATCGAGTCGACCACCTGCGCGAGCTCGAGGGGATTGTGATTCGGTAAAACAGAGCCGGCTTGCATCCGCCTCGTTTTCGGATGCATCATCTGGTACGTTCGCAGCCGTGCCTTCAAGTGAGCAGTGGTCATATTCGTGTCAGATGTACCGTTCAGTACAAACTCAAGCCACCTTCCCGGAAATCGAAGTCGGAAACCTGCTCCACTATCTGCTGGTATTCCGGCCACGAGCGCAGGGTGAGCGGCGATGAGTTCGGATACTCCAGAGAAAGGGCGCATCGCTGAGCGACGCGCCCCTCTCTATGTTGAATGAGATGCACCATCACGTCGGAGCAGCCGCCGCTCACCGCAGTCAGCACTGCATGCTCAAGAGTAGACCTCCGGTTTCAGGACGGCAATGAAGGGGAGCGTGCGGTGAGCCTCGGAATAGTCGAGGCCGTAGCCGACGACCCAGACGTCAGGAATGTGGAACCCCAGGTACTCGACCTCGACCGGCACCTGGCGTCGCTCGGCTTTGTCCAGCAAAACACAGGCCCGTAAGGAGGCGGGGCGACGGGCCTTGAGCGTCTCGCGCAGATAGGCCAGGGTCAGCCCCGTATCGACGATGTCCTCCACAATCAGAACGTGCGCGCCCTCGATGGGCCGGCGCAGATCGAGTTGGATCCGAACCTGGCCGCTGCTGGTGGCACTCGCGCCGTAGCTGCTGAGCGCCATGAAATCGACGATGTGGGGGACGACCAGGTGGCGGGTCAGATCGGCGAGAAAGATGAAGGCCCCTTTGAGGATGCCGACGACCACAAGTTGATCGACCCCGGCGTAGTCAGTCGAGATCTCCGCTGCCAATTCGCGGACGCGGGCCTGAATGGTCGCCGCATCTATCAGAACCTGTTCGATGTCAGGATGATCTGTGCGAGGCATTGTCACTCAGTCACCGAAGGATGCCGTCGCCCGGCGCCAGCGCTCGGCAAAGGAAAGCTCAGCGTCGCGCAGCTGCAGCACGGAGCCAGGACGCCCCTCGAACTCATCGCGGTACCAGCGGACGGTCGTGGCGAGCCACGTCTTGAATGGTGTGGCCCCAAAGCCCAGGTCCGTTTCGGCCCGCGCGATGCTCGGGATGAAGGTCATGCCGGCGTACGGCCCGCCGAGGTCCTGCCCGTTCTGATCGAGAAAGCGCGCCGGGACCTCGACAAAGTCGGGCTCGACCTGGAGGATCGTGGCTGCCGCCTCGAGAAACTCGCGCAGGGTGATGATCTCCGGTTGCGCGATGTTGTACGTCCGGCCAACCGCCCGCTCCGTGCCGAGCGCCAGGCGGTAGGCCCGCGCCAGGTCCTCGCTGAAGACCAGCCGAAAACTGTTCGCGCCGCTGTTGGCGAGCAGCAGCGGCCCACCCCGCATCAGGCGGGCAAAGTACCAGGCGCCGCGGTGGGTGGGATCGTGGGGGCCGAGGACGACCGGCGGCCGGATAATCGTCCAGGGCATCTGGCTCTGCTCGCGCAGCACCTTCTCGGCGTAGACCTTGCCGTGGGCATAGTCCCACCCCGGATCACCGGGCCCATACCCGGCCGGGTCGCGGCTGAAATCGACGTCCTCCTCGTCCAGCGGCTGGAGCGTGTCCGCGGGTGCCCAACGGTAGACTGAGCCGGTGCTGGTCAGCACGTACCGACCGGTTCCGCTAAAGAGGTCCAGCGCCAGCGCCACATCGTCCGGCGTGAAGGCAATGTTGTCGATCAGCGCGTCCCAAGGGCCAGCCGCGGCCGCCCGCGCCAAATCCGCTCGCCTGGTGCGATCACCAAGAAGCTGATCGACCTTGCCCACCAACGGGGGCGGCAGTGGTCGCTGCCCACGAGTGAACAGCGTGACCGCGTGGCCCTCGTTCACGAGTTGCGCCGCGATCTCGGCCCCGAAGAAGCTGGTGCCGCCCAGGACAAGAATCTTCATCGTGCTTTCTACAACCTTACTTGTGCGTCGAGCCGCTTCTTGACAATCTTCCGGCCAGTCGTCCGTTACCGGTTGCCGTGCCAACGGACAACCGGTAACGGACGACGGACAGCGGACGATTCAGTCGCCCTGATAGTAGTCGTCGGTGATCTCGAGAGCCTCGTCGATGATCTGCATGCCCTCCTCGATCTGCTCCTCGGTGATGCACAGCGGGGGCACGGCAAAGATCCAGTTCCAACGGACGAAGGTGCTCATCCCCCGCTGGCGCAGGTAGCCCGCAAGCTTGGCCATCGGCTCGTTGAGCGTGCCGGATTGCGGCGTCATCGGCTCGCGCGTCTCGCGGTTCTTCACGACCTCGATGACGTAGAAGAGGCCCATCCCGCGGTACTCGCCCACCGAGGGGTGGCGCTCCATCAGTCCCTGCATCTCGCGCTCCATCACCGGCTCCATCGCGACAGTGTTCTCGATCAGGTGCTCTTCTTTGTAGACGTCGATGCAGGCACTCGCCGCAGCGCAACTCACCGGGTGAGACGAGTAGGTAAGGCCGGCGTAGAGCATCTTGTCCTCAAAGTAATCGGCGATCTTCTCGCTGACGATGGTCGCGCCGAGCGGCACGTAGCCGCAGGTGAGGCCCTTGGCCGTGGCGATAATGTCGGGCTTGATGCCGCCATGCTCGAAGCCGAACCATTTGCCGGTGCGGCCCCAGCCACTCATGACTTCGTCGGCGATGATGAGGATACCATGCTCGTCGCAGAACTGGCGGAGCCGCTGCCAGTACTCGCGGTTTCGCGGCGGATAGATGATTCCACTGGTGCCGTTGACGCCTTCCAGCAAGACGGCGGCCACCGTGTGCGGCCCCTCCAACCGGATGGTCTCCTCAATGTGCATCTCGCACATCAGGTTGCACTCTGGTAGGTCGCGGCAGAAGAGGCAGCGATAGCGGTAGGGATCGTGGACGTGGCGCACCCAGGGCACTCCGGGCTCATTGGGGATCCCGCGCGGGTCACCCCCGGCCGTTCCTGTGGCGAAGGTCGCGCCGTGATAGGCGCGGTAGCGCGAGACAATCTTTTGGCGCCCGGTGGCGAGGCGGGCCAGCTTCATTGCGTTCTCGACTGCCTCGGCGCCACCGAGCGTGAAGAAGGTCTTCTTGAGGCCGGTGACCTCCGAGATTTTCTGACCGGCGATCCCACGAACATCGGTCGCGAAGGCCGGCTGGATGAAGGCCAGCTTCTCGGCCTGCTCCTGGATCGCCCGGATGACCTTCTTGTTGCCGTGGCCGATGTTGACATTCATCAACTGGCTGGAAAAGTCCAGGTAGCGATGCCCGTCCACATCCCAGAAATAGACGCCCTCCCCATGGGAGACAGGCACCGGGTTGGTTGCATTCTGAACAGACCACGAGAAGAGGGTGTACTCGCGGTTGAGGCGAATGATTTCTTGGGCGGACAACTCGCCGTTTCCGGACATATTCTACTCCTTGAGTGTCGGCGCGCCGGCAGCCAGGTACTGAAGCACAGTGTCCAACGCGACAACATCACCGTATTTGGCATCGATATCGAAAAGGTTGGCTTGATGGGGCCCTGCGGCCCGGTCGCCGACGGCCTCGCGTGCGACGATGACGCGGAAGCCGTGTTGCAGGCCGTCGATGGCCGAGGCGCGAATGCAACCGCTGGTGGTGCAGCCTACCAGGATGATCGTGTCGCGACCGAGAGTCGTCAGGTAGGAGGCCAGGTCGGTGCCCGCGAACGCGCTGGCAAACTTCTTCTCGATCACACGCTCATCGAGCCGGCGCTCGAGCCGCTCGTCAACGGCTACCCAGGCGGAACCCCGCCCGAGCCAACTGAGGCTCGGCACCTTCTTGAGCCAAAGCCCGGCATCTCGCGCCTGGGGGTCATCGTAGACGATGGCGGTGAAGATCACCGGGATGCCGGCGGTGCGGGCGGCATCCAACACCTGGCGGGCAGCCCCCACCTCGTCCGTCAGGTCACCGCCAAGTGGGCACGCCGGATCGGTGAAGCCGCGGATGAAATCCACGACCAGCACGACCGGTCGCTCGCCGAACCCGACCCGGCGAGCGAGTCCGGCCTGTTCGTACTGAGTTGTGAGATCGCTCATACCTATCACAAGAGCCAGCCCACACCGCGGCGTCTCGCTCTTCGATTCAAGTGGTTAAGGTCAGGGCGAACCGCAGACCGCCAACCGCAACCGGTACGCCGCACAAACACATCATCGCGGTCTGCCGCCGGCGGCCCGCGGTCGTTTTACGTCGGCTGGCACGATTCTGGCAAGATCCCTTCGGCTAGAGCCAGGTCGGCGCTTCGCGGTGCAGGTATTGACCGCTGCCCTGCTCCCCGAGCCACTGATCGCCATCCACCACGAGATTGCCGCGGATAAAGACTTTCTCGGCCTTGCCGTGCACCTCACGCCCCTCGTAGAGGTTGTAGTCCACGTTCTGGTGATGCGTGCTGGCGCTGATCACACGGTGCGCACTGCCGTCCCAGACAACGAGATCGGCGTCGCTGCCGACGGCGATTGTGCCCTTGCGCGGGTAGATCCCCATGAGCTTGGCCGGGTTGGTGGAAACCAGCTCGACAAATTTGTTGGGGGTGATGCGCCCGTTCTTGACACCTGCATCCCAGAGCATGTAGAGGCGATCCTCGATGCCGGGCACTCCGTTCGGGATCTGGGCAAAGTTGTCCTTTCCGAGGTCTTTCTGGCCGCGGAAGTTGAAGGGGCAGTGATCCGTGCTGACCGCCGAGAGATCACCGGTGCGCAGCCCGCGCCAGAGCGCTTGCTGGTCCTCGACCTCCCGGAACGGCGGCGAGCAGACCCACTTGGCGCCCTCGAAGCCCTCGCGATCGAGGTCGTCCTTGGTGAAGAAGAGATATTGGGTGCAGGTCTCGGCATACGCCTTCTGGCCGCGCGCGCGCGCCTCGCTGACCGCCTGGAGGGCGTCCCTCTGCGTCAGATGCACCACGTAGAGCGGCGCCCCGGCGATATCGGCCAGTCGCACGGCTCGTGAGGTGGCCTCAGCCTCGGCCGAGGGCGGGCGGGTGAGCGCGTGCCACTTCGGACTGAGGTTGCCCTGGGCGATGGCCTTCTTGACCAGCACGTCGATGACATCGCCGTTCTCGGCGTGGACCATGACGAGGACACCGCTCTCGCCGGCCTTCATCAGGCTTTTGAAGAGGGTCTCGTCGTCCACCATCAGCGTGCCCTTGTAGGCCATGAAGAGCTTAATGCTCCGCACCCCCATCTCGGGAAGCCGGCCGATCTCCTCCATGACCTGGTCATCCAGGTCGGTGATGGCGACGTGGAAGCCGTAGTCGATCGCGGCCTTGCCGTTGGCGCGCTCGTGCCAGTTCTGGAGCGTCTGGTGGAGACTCTCGCCCTTCCCCTGGATGGCGAAGTCAACGTGCGTGGTCGTCCCGCCGAAGGCGGCGGCGCGGTGGCCGGTGAAGAAGTCGTCCGATGAGACCGTGCCGCCAAAGGGCATATCCAGGTGCGTATGGACGTCGATCCCACCCGGCAGCACGTACTTGCCCGCGGCGTCGATCTCCCGGTCGGCGCTGGTGGCATCAAGCTCGCGGCCGATGAGCGCAATGCGCTCCCCATCGATCAAGATATCGGCCACGTAGTCGTCGCTGGCGGTGATGATGCGGCCCTTGCGAATCAAAGTGCGCATGTGTGCCTCCTGAAGGAACGACGGGAGCCGAAGGAACTGAGGGCGAAGAGTCGGTGAGTTCCCTTGATTCCCGTCCGTTGATGCAGATACCGCCACCTCATGCCGAAACTGTGTCAGACCGGAACGATGGAATGATATCCGCGCCGAATCGTTCGAGGGTCTCTTCTTCATCGCCGGCCATGAGGTAGATGTTGAATTGGTGGACACCGATCTCACGGAGATGCTGGAGCCTGGCTTTGACCTGTTCGGGTGTCCCCAGGACGCAGAAGCGATCCACTACATCGTCGGGAACGAACGCCGTGTGGTCCGAGCCGATTTCGGCGTGCCGACGGTAGTCGTACCCTTCACGGCCCCTGATATAGTCGACCAGCGCCGGGGGCAGATCGTCGTAGCGCTGGACGAGATCAGCCACGTGGTTGCCGACCATACCACCAAACCAGCGGGAGTTGTCGCGGGCACGCTGAATATCGTCGGTGACCAGGGCAGGGGCGGCGCTCATCACCCTGATCGTGGAAAAATCGCGGCCGGCGGCCTCGGCCGCCCGGCGCACGTGGCCGAGGCACCACTCGATGAGTTGCGGGTCGGCGAATTGCAGGATCACGCCGTCGGCCACCCGCCCAATCGTGTCCAGCGCTTTCGGACCATAGCCCGCCACCCAGATCCGCGGCACGCCGGCCGTTGCCCAGGGCATCTCGATTGGCTGCCCATCGTACTCGGCCTCGTGACCGGCGGTCAGCTCCCGAATCAGATGGATCGCCTGCTCCAGGTTCTGCAACGTGGTCGGCTTCTTGCCCAGCACGCGCCGCGAGCTGTCTCCGCGGCCGATGCCCAGCTCCATCCGACCGCCCGAGATCCGGTTGAGTGTCGCCAGCAGGCTGGCGGTTACCGTAGGGTCGCGCACCACCGGGTTGGTGACACAGGGTCCGAAGTGCATCTGCCTGGTGTTCGCGGCAAAGAGGGTCAACATCGGCCAGGGCTCCATCCACAGGACGTGGGAATCAAACACCCACCCATAGGTGAAGCCAACCTCTTCCGCCCGAGTCATCAAGCCAACGGCTCGCTCTACGGGCATATCGAGCTTCAGGGTAATCGCAAAGTCCATGGTCCTTCCTCCTTGAGGGGTTGAAGGTTGGGAGAGACGCCCGCCCCCCAGGCGAGACCACCTGGGAGACGCCGGGACGTTTGTACAGATTGAAGCTGAATGGCGGGTGTCGGCCAAAATTCCAATCCGCAACCTCCCAACCTGCAACTGAATTACGGGGCGACGATCTCGGCGTAGGCATCCGGCCGGCGGTCGCGGTAGAACTGCCAGACATTGCGGACCTGGCGCACCATATCCATGTCGAGGTCGGCGACGAGAAGTTCCTCCTCGGTGTCGCTGGCCTGGGCGATGATCTCACCTCGCGGGTTGACGAAGTAGCTCGAGCCGTAGTAGTCGTTATCGCCCAGCGGCTCCTTGCCGACGCGGTTGATCGTCCCAACCCAGTAGCCGTTCGCGATGGCGTGGCTGACCTGCTCGATGAACCAGAGGTGCATCGAGAGGCCGCGGCTGGTGGCACTCGGAATGAAGACCAATTCGGCCCCATTCAGACCGAGCGCCCGAGCGCCCTCGGGAAAGTGACGATCGTAGCAGATGTACACGCCGATCTTGCCCACGGCGGTATCAAAGACCGGGTAGCCGAGATTGCCGGGGCGGAAGTAGAACTTCTCCCAGAAGCCGTTGACGTGCGGGATGTGAGTCTTGCGATACTTGCCGAGGTAGGTTCCGTCAGCATCGATCACGGCCGCAGTGTTGTAGTAGGTCCCGGTCTGAGCCCGCTCATACACAGGAACGATCAGCACCATGTTGTGCTTCCGGGCCACGTTTTGCATGAGCTCGGTGGTCGGGCCGTTGGGAATCTCCTCGGTCAAGTCGTAGTAGGCTGCGTCCTGCACCTGACAGAAGTAGGGGCCGTAGAACAGCTCCTGGAAACACACGACCTGCGCGCCTCGATCGGCGGCCCGGGCCGCGTAGTCCACATGTTTCTCGATCATGCTCTGTTTGTCCCCAGTCCAGGTCGCCTGGAGCAGGGCCGCACGAAGGTTGTTGGCCATCGGTATACCTCCTTCTTGATGAGATGAGAGACTGGAGATGAGAGATTGCGGGCAAGGCCGCCGCTTGAGATCCGTTTCTCAAGCGCCCGGATCGATCTCCAGGCTCGCATTGCGAATCTCCGACGAAAGGCGGGACGCACGGCGGTGGCGTCCTTGCCGATGCCGCGCGCCCCGCACGCCAGATGCTCCCAGATAAAGCGGCTACTCGCCGCCCTTGGTCACCTCAACCTGAGCCTTCTTCCAGTCCAGCCCCCTGGTGTCGCCGTCGAGGCCCTGGAGCGCCTGCTCGGCCAGGTCGGTGCGGTAGGCCTTGTCGTCGGGGGCGTTCTTAATGATCTCGAACTGCTGCGCGATCTCCGCCGTGCGCTTCCAGGCGTCCGGGTCCATCACCCCAATCCCATTGGGTGACGGCCAGATGAGCGCGTTGATCTCGTTGAGCATCCAGGTCATGTGCCCCTTGCCCAGGGCCGTCCCCGCGTCGAGGACGATCTGGACGCACTCGTCGGGGGTGTCACGGCAGAACATCCACCCCTTGAACGAGGCGCGCAGGAAGCGCACCGCGATGTCCTGGTTCTCGGGTTGCGCAATCCAGTCCCCGCGTACGAAGACGGCATCCTGGAGCATGGCCGTGCCGACATCCTCGAAACTCACAACGTTGAGATCCTCCGGCTTGTACAGCTCACCAGTCTTTGGATTGACCGCCTCGAGGACCTGAGCATACTCGTTGTAGGTCATCGCCTGGGCGGCGTCCACCTCACGGTTGAGCAGCAGCGACATGTCGAACGGCTGCTGCACGATGGTCACGTCGCTGGCGTTGTTGGGATCGATCCCCACCTTGCGCATTGCCGCGAAGAGTTCGGGCTCGTTTCCGAAGCCCCAGGTGCCTACCTTCTTGCCGCGCCAATCCTCCGGCTTGGTGATGCCGCTATCCGTCCAGGAGATCTCCAGCGTCCCGCTGCGCTGGAAGAGCTGGGCGATGTTGACCAGGTCGGCCCCCTGCTCACGCGAGGCCAGCACCTTGGGCACCCAGGCGATGCCGAATTCAGCGCCGCCGGTCGCGACAACCTGCTGTGGGACGATCTCGACCGCACCTGGCTTGATGGCCACATCAAGCCCCTCCTCCGTGTAGAAGCCCTTTGAGAGCGCGGCGTAGTACCCCGCGAACTGCGACTGGGGAACCCACTGAAGCTGGAGGGTGACCTTCGCCATCTCGGGAGCAGGTTTGGCCTCTGCCTTTGTAGGCTCGGGGGCTGTGGTGGCAGCCGGGGCCTGAGCCGGCGCGGGAGTCGCCTGAGTGCCGCACGCGGCCAACACGCCGAGCGCGACGAGGCAGGCGACGAGTTTCCAGAGCATTTTCATAAGGGATCTCTCCTCCTGTTCGAGCAAGACGAACGGTAAGGGCACGAAGCAAGAAACAGTGCGTGCCAATGTCAGCATTGCCTTTCGAGAAGTGGGCATCACCTCCCTGGATCGTGATGTTCGAGGAACAGCGCTGCCCGTGCCGGAGGACCGTGCCACGCGACAAGCACTTGTGAGATCAACGATCTCGACTCACAGATAGGACCTACGCGGTAGGTTGAGCCGCGAAAGAGATATCGGCTTGTAGTGCGCGCTTCAGCGCGCTATAGCGGGCACTCCAAGCCAAATGCCTCTTCTTTGAGCCATCAACCTTGAATCACCACCTCGCACCGCGTAAGTCCTGTCACAGCTAGAACCAGTCCGGCGGCAAGCCGTAGCATTCAATCACTCGCCAGCTATCTTCGCCAGGATAAATGGTGGCTCGTCGCATCTTCTTACCTCTTATTTTCCCCACGGCCGGTTGTTTCACGTCTCACTCCTGCCCGCGGACGGAGGCGTGCCAGGGCATCGCCATACGCTCGAACAGCAGGATCACCAGGTAGAAGGCGATCCCAAGCGCACAGGCGATGATGATGGCCGCCCACGAGTTGTCGAAGCGGAAGAAGGCGGCCTCCTGAGTGATGAAAACACCCAGAGCCGCCCGCGGCCCGCCGAAGAACTCGCCCACGACCGCGCCGATGAGGCTCAACGTGCTGGCAACCTTGAAGGCGTTGAACAGGTAGGGCAACGAATTGGGGACGCGGACTTTCCAGAGGATCTCGAAGTCAGTGGCGGCGTAGGAGCGCATCAGCTCGAGTGCGGCCGGGTCCACGAGGGTCAGGCCGCGGACCGTGTTGATCATCATCGGGAAAAAGACGATGATCGCCACAATCATCATCTTCGAGAACGGGTTGGTGATGCCAAACCAGTTGTTCATCACGGGCGCAAAGGCGATGATCGGCACCGAGTTCGCGGCGATGGCGAAGGGCATGAGCGCCTCGCGCGCCGTCGTCCAGCGTGAGGTCGCCAGGGCTACCAGAATGCCAAGCGAACAGCCGATGATGAAGCCGCCCAGCGCCTCCCGCAGCGTGAAGAGCCCGATGTGCACCAACTCGCCGGAACGGGCCTGGAACGCAGCCAGAATTGTCGTGGGCTTCGGCAGGATGAATTGCTGGATGTTGAATACGCGGACGGCCAGTTCCCAGCCCATCAGGACGGTCACAAAGACAATGATGGTCGGAAGGTAGTAGCGAAGCTGCTGGTTCGCTCGATTCGCCCATCTGGGGAGAGCCAGCAGTCCGGCGGCCGCCAGCCGCGAGCCTGGCCTTGTCTGGCTCATGCCGAAACCCCATCGTGTTGGCGCAGCCTCTCGCGCAACTCCACAGCGAGCTCAAAATAGCGCGGCAGCTCACGCGTTTCCACCGAGCGCGGCTGAGGCAGATCAACCTCGATGATCCGGGCGATCCGCCCCGGCCGCGCCGACATGACCACCGCGCGATTGGAGAGAAAAACCGCTTCGGGGATGCTGTGGGTCACGAAGATCACGGTCGTCCCGGTCCGCTGTTGCAGGTCGATCAGCTCGAGATTCATGCGCTCGCGCGTCATCTCGTCGAGAGCACCGAAAGGCTCATCCATCAGCAGGAGAGCCGGCTTGAAGGCCAGTGCCCGCGCGATAGAGACCCGCTGCTGCATGCCACCGGAGAGCTGCCAGGGATAGTGGCGGCCAAACTCGCCCAACTCCACCAACTCCAGCATCTCCCGCGCCCGCCGCGCCCGCTCGGCCTTGTTGTAGCGCATGACCTCCAGCGGCAACTGGACGTTGGCCGAGACGGTGCGCCAATCGAAGAGTACCGGCGCCTGGAACACGACGCCGTAATCGCGGTCGAGCCGCGCCTGGTGAGCACTCTTCCCGTTCACGCTGATCGTCCCGGTCGTCGGTGGGATCAGATCGGCAATCAAGCGCAAGAGCGTACTCTTGCCGCACCCTGACGGCCCGATCAGCGAGACGAACTCGCCCTGGAAGATATCCAGGGTGATATCCTGCAGCGCCGTGACCGCCCTGGCGCCTCGGTCACCGAAAGTCTTCCCCACACCTTCGATTGAAACGACCGGAGCACTCTCCGCCACACCCAGGCTCCTCCTCGGGTTGAACGTTGGAAGGTTGAAGATTACAAGGAACTGACCGCCTGCGCAAGCGCTTCAACTTTCAGGCGGTCCTGAAAGCTATCCGGGCTCAGTCAACCGCCCGCTGACCGCCGAGAGCGAGCATCTCGGCCACGCGGACGAGGATGAAGAATCCGATCCCAACTATCGAAGCCATGATGATCGTGGCCCACAGTTTGGCCGGACCGGAAATGTAGTACTGATTGAAGTTAAGGATGGCCCCACCCAGGCCGCCACGAACCCCCGAGGGCAACTCGCCAATGATGGCACCCACGATGCTCGTCGTCGCGGAGATCTTGAGCGCGGTGAAAAGATAGGGGAGCGCCGCCGGCAAGCGAAGCTTCCACAGGATCTGGGCCGTCGAGGCAGCATAGGAATGCATGAGCTCAACCGCGCGCGGATCGGGCGAACGCAGACCGCGCAATATGTTGATCGTGACCGGGAAGAAGGTCAGGTAGGCCGAGATAATGGCCACCGACCACCATCCGGCCCGCAACCAGACTACCACCATCGGCGCGATCGCGAGGATGGGGACGGTCTGCGAGGCGACGACATAGGGCACCAGGCCGCGCTCGAGGAGCAGCGAATGAGCGAAGAGCACCCCCAGCACCAGACCCAGGAGCGCCCCGATCAGAAAGCCCGCCAGCGCCTCCCGGAAAGTGAACAGAGCCGCACTCCAGAGGACGCTGATCAGCGGCGGACCGTTGCGGACCGCCGGGCGAACAAACGCCAGCGCGATATCCCACAGGTGCGGCATGTTGAGGTCAGACGCAATCTTGATCTTGAGCGGTGGCTGGTGCGTGAAGCTGCCCACGGCTGTCTCGAACCGCCAGGCATCTCCGCCGACAAACTTCAGCCCCTCCCAGGCCACCGCCAGCACCAACAAGATCGCCGCCAACGAGAGGACCTGCCGGGCCCATCCCGGCAATCGTTGTGTGCGGCGCAAGGGGAGGCTCTTCGATCGTTCCACCGGCCGCAGGGCGACCGCAGAAGCCGTCTGGGAACTTCGACCCGGCATACCGCGCACTTCCTCTCCAGGAGTAACGCCCAGCGCCAAGAGGGCTTCGTCAGGGGAATGAAACTATAATAGCACAAGCAATATGCCCGCGCAATCGCAATCCTCCGGAAGTAGGGCTGTGTCAAAATCTCGACCCCCACCTCGGAAGCGGCAAGGCGACCGTCGCGGTGGTTTGGACAACTCTTCAAGTTTCCCACACCATCAGGCGCTGCTCGGCATCGTAGCGCAGCAACTGGGCGGCCTCGTCCACCGGCCGGCTGGTGAGGGTGCCGGTGGCGTCGTCCCCGCCGGCGAAGGCGGCCGCCCCCACCACGAAGCGCAGCGCTGAGGTCCAGTAGAGCCCTTCGCCCCCCGGCAGCAGGTCCTGGCCGTCGAAGGCCGTACCGCCGCGGAGGGCACGATCGATCAACGCGGCCCCGCCCTCAGCCTGGACCGGGCGGCCATCGACCACCACGACGTCGATGAACAGGTTGCGGTCGTGGTCGGCGTCCTGCCAGGCATCGTTGGTGACGACCACCTCGAGCTGGTCATCACCGCTGAGGGGCGCCATGATTGTATAGTCGGTGTAGCTGCTGCTGCTGACTGTCCAGGTGGCACGCTCTTGGCCGTTGACGTACAGTTTCATGATCGGCCAGGCGCCATAGGCCGCTGTGCCCCGGGCGCGGATCGTCACCGACTGGTTGCTCCCGCCGCGGCCGGTCACCCGGCGGACGGCGTGGGGCTGGCCGGCCTCGTAGGTGTAGTCCAGCCCGGCCTTGTGGCTCAGGCGGCCGGTGAGGGGGTCGTAGCCGGCACTCTCGCTGTAGCTCCCCTGCGCGTCACCCCCACTGGCACTGGCGCCGGTCAGGCGGTGGCGCTCGTCGTAGGCGAAGGTCTGCACCTGGGGATTGCCCCAGACATCGACCGCCAGCCAGTCCTCGAGCCGCAGGAGGTTGCC
>DOUV01001099.1 GCA_003520455.1 Chloroflexota bacterium
TGACGATCCGCCGGGAGCAGCTGGGCAAGCCGCCCCCAACCGCCCCCGCTCAGCCTGGATCGCCAGATCCAGGCCCGTGCCGCCGGATCTGACGATCCGCCGCGAGCAGTTGGGCAAGCCGCCCCCAACCGCCCCCGCTCAGCCTGGATCGCCAGATCCAGGCTCGCGCCGCCGGATCTGACGATCCGCCGCGAGCAGCTGGGCAAGCCGCTCACCAACTCGGACTCGGACAGCAACTGAGTTTACCAGATCGGTGCGACGACGAAACCGGCCAAAAGAGGGGAATCGACCTGCCAATAGGGCCAGGCAGTCCGGAGAGCGTCGTTCAGCGGGTGACCTCTGGTGAGGGTTCCGCTCGACCCGGCCTGATCCCGGCGAAAAGGTCGTCGTGGGACGTGGGATTGGGCGGATACGCCTGGGTGAAGGTTTCGAATCCGAAGAGACGCTGGCGCACCACGGCGGGTAGCCATCGAAAGATGGCGCTGCGCCCGCCCTGACTGGTATGGCAGGCGCTGGCTGCCTCTTTGATCGCCAGATAGGGGCCGATCCTGAGCCGGACGTGAATCTGCTCGTCGGGGACGCCGAGGCGCGTCAGGTCGATGTCGCCGTTGCGGCCAACGCGTGTGGGGTCCTTGCGCAGCAGGCGCAGGATGCGCACCCCCCAGCGGATGAGCGTCCGCGGCATCGCCGTGTAGTAGAGGCGCTGCGGCTGCCAGGGTTCATAGCCCTCGGCCAGCAAGGTGGGGTAAGCCGCGGGGTCGGCGGCGCGCGCAAAGGCCCGCGTCACGGCGTGGTTGACGCGGATATGGTCGGGGTGGAAGTAGCCGCCGGTGGGGTCGTGGGTGAGAATAACCTCCGGTTGTACCTCGCGGACCAGCCGCACGAGGTCGCGCGCGACCTCATCCAGGTCGGCCTGGTAGAGGCAGCCGGCGTGCTTGTTGTCGGGCGAGCCTTCCATGCCACTATCGCGGTAGCCCAGGGTGTGGAGGGTGACACCGAGGGTCTTGGCGGCGCAGGCCAGCTCACCGACCCGCCGCTCGGCGAGGCTGCTATAGCCCGCCAGCATGGACTCATCGCAGGAGCCCGCGGCCCCATCGGTGACGATGCAGACGTGCACATCGACCCCTTCACGCGCATACCGGGAGAGCGTCCCACCCGTGCCAAAACTCTCGTCATCTGGATGAGCAAAAATTCCAAGGAGCGTCAGTTGTTTGGTCGACATTCTGAATTCCTATTCGACATCCGGTATCGGGTAGACAGTCGTGAGCGGAGACTGGAGATGAACAGCTGATTCGTGGAACGACCAGAGCTCCAAGGATCTCCTCATCTCCAATCTCTAATCTTCACTCTCCGGCGCGGCCATCAAATACTCGCGAATCTCGGTTGCTGCCGCCAGGCCGCTCTCGAGAGCCAGGTGGACGCGCCCACCCGCGAGAGCATCGCCGGTGACAAAGAGCCCCGCCGGTTGCCCCTGGGCCACCGCCGCGGCATCAGCCAGCGTGTTCGGCAGGGCATAGCGCCACGGCTGGAGGTCGGCCCAGGCCGGCGCGCTGAGGTCGCTGCCAAGTAACTCGCCTGCGAGTGCCGTGATCGAGGGCAGCAGGTCGTCCAGCCCCAAGTTGTAATGGGCGACACTCCACTCCGGCGCCATCTGGACGATCAGCAGGCTCTGGCCGGGCGGTATACGGTCGGGCTTGTCCTCCTCGAAGGCCAGCCAACTGATGGGATGCTCGCGATCGGTGTTGACCAGCGCGTAGAAATCAGCGGGCCGCGCCACGGGTCTCGAGTAGGCCAGAGCGACAGAGAGCAGCGAGCGATAGGTCGCCCGGCGCAGCCCGGCGCTGAGGACCTCGCGCAGGGTTGCGTCCATCCGGCTCGCCTCCACTAACTCAGCGGTCTGGGGCGCCGGCGGGGTCAGCACGAGCGCGTCGAAGACGCCGAGGTCGAGCCCGGTGCTGTCAGCCAGTTGCCAGCCCCACAGAGTCTGATCAAAGTGGGCAACGCGAGTCTCCATCCGGACTGTCGCCTGTCCGCCGGCCGCCAGGAGCCGTCCGAGGCGGCTGATTCCGTCGCGGTAGACCCACTTCGGCGCCGCGTTCTCGGTTGGGTCCCCCGGGCGAATCGTCCCGGCGCCGTCAAAGACCCACACAGGCCGGCCGATATCGACCAACTCGTCGGTGGGGAGTTGGTGGAGCACGACCTCGTGAGCGCCGGGCGTCGCGGTCTTGAAGTATTGCGCCCCTGGGTCGTAGATCGCGCCATGAGCCCGCCGCGACGCGGCGCGACCGGAGAGCTCCGCGCGCTGCTCAAAGAGAGTAACCTCGAGCGCTTCACTGCGCAGCGCCCAGGCGGCTGCCAGACCAGCGATTCCGGCTCCAACAATCGCCAGGCGTCTCATCCCAATTGCCCTCTCGCCGGCGCCTTCCGAGATAGCCCAACGCTCTCGACGATGATATGTTCATAATTTCTGTAAAAGTGGCGCATACGCGCCACTTTTACAGAAAGTGAGATACGCCATCCTCTCGACAGCCCGACTGCCGCGCGGCCCTGACCAGCTGCCAGAAGCGAGGAGACGATTCAGCGAGCGTGCTTCTTCTCCCAGCCCCGTCGAGCGGCCGGCGGTTGCCGCACGCCCGATCAGGCAATCCACGTACTCAGACGAACCTGATTGTAGCGCGAGTAAGCCCGACCGGTCAATGGCACCTGGCTCGGGCGCCGAAGTTGCTCAATCGTCCCGAGGAAAGTGAGCGCGGTGCGCGTCCGGTGGAAGACCCGGCACACAATTGAGGAAGCACGGCAGCGAGAGCGAAGCGGAGGTCATTCCCCGGCCATCCACCACGAGCTTGCTGCCTCGACGATGCTAGAGCTCGGCGCGACGACTCAAGCCAGGCATCAGTGGCGGCGAAAGACGGTATTCCAGATAGCCATACCCACCAGAACGGTCATGACAAGCCCGACCGCCATGGCACTCCAAAAGAGGAGACTATAGATGACAAAGATGACGGTATCCAGGAGTCCTGTCATGCGATCCTTCTTTCGAGCCGTTTTCGCTCCAGCACCCCGCGCTGCCAGAGCAGGAACCGCGTTGGTGATCGCGGGCAGTCTCCGCCAGAACCGGGAGTTACCGCACCATTGCCACGACCACGCGAGGCAGCACGCCCGCTCGAGCGTGCCCCCTCGCGCAGGTCACGCCCGCCATCACACGGTTGCGTCGGCAGCAGCGGCCTGGTCGCGGCGACCGGTCTGTTCGAGCACCTGGGCAAGATGCTGGCGCCAGACTGATTCCGCGGGGTCGAGTTGGATGGCGCGTTGGTAGGCCTCAGCACTGCGAACGAGGTTGCTCAACTGGCGCGTGGCAGCAGCGAGCATGACCCAGGCCTCGAGGTGGTCGGGATTCGCCGCGACCACTTCCTCGAGCAACTGGACGGCCCCCGCCCAATCACTCTTCAGGTAGCGCTGCTCGGCTTCAGCATAGCGATCGACGCTCATGGCGGTCCTCCTCTTCCTGACTCGGAATGGACGGCGAAGGATCGACGTCCGGCGAACACTTGTTGGTCATCGGCTGTCCGTGGTTCGTCCGGCAGGCTCGGTCGTTCGTCTCCGTTGCCGGTCCAGGACGTTTGGAGCCATGATTCGTAGATGGCTCGCTGGAGCAATGTTGGCCGGGTAACCTGCTCGATGATTGCCTCATCAGGCGGCGCCACGCTCAGCACGACCTCGCGGCTGAGCAGGTGTCCCTCGCGGAAGAAGTGAAACGTGGCCGATTGGCCCGGCTCGGCCGCGTTGAGGCGCGCGCTGAGGGTCTCCATGCTGGCCAGACGATAGCCGTCCAGGGCCAGCAACTCATCACCGGGATTGAGATCGCCGGCCTCGGCCGGGCCGCCGCGGTGGACCGTCTTGACGACGAGCCGCCCCTCCCGTTCCTCCAGGCTGAGTCCCATCCAGACGGTGGGCGTCTCCTCCTTGCGCCGATAGGTGAGGGTCAGACCAGCGCGGGCCAGCACCTCTTCGAGCGGAAGCTCGGCGGTGCTGCGCACGTAACGGCCGAGGAACTGTTCGTAGTCACCCTCGGCCACCAGGTCAAGAGCATCAGCGAACTCGTCGGGCGAAAAGCCAACGTCGCGCTGGCCGTAGCGGCTCCAGAGGTAGCGCATCAGATCGTCGAGCGACTTCTCGTTGCCGGTACTCTCGCGCATCCCCAGGTCGATCATCAGCGCGACGAGGCTTCCCTTGAGATAGTAGCTGATGGCCGAGTTCGGGCTATTCTCGTCCGGGCGATAGAACTTGATCCACGCGGCCAGGCTAGCCTCCTCGAGGGTCTGTACCAGTCGACCGGGCGTCGAGTGGTAAGTGGCGATGCGCTCGCCGAGAAGGGTAAGGTAGCGCTGAGGCGAAATCAACCCGGCGCGGCGCAGAATCAGGAGATCGTAGTAGGTCGTGACCCCTTCAACGATCCAGAGCAGCGGCGTGTAGACCTCGTGAAGATAGTCGAAAGGGCCAAGGTTTTGGGCCCGAACTCGCTTCCCGTTCCAGACGTGAAAAAACTCGTGGGCAGCCAGGCGGAGGAACTTCTCGTAGGCCGATTGCGGCTGAAAGGTCCAGCGATCGGTGAGGAGCGTCGTCGAATCGCGGTGCTCGAGACCACCACTGCGCCCATCACTGAGGTGGAGAATAAAAAGGTAGCGCTCGTATGGCAATTCATCGTCGAAGAGATGCCCAACCGTCTCCACGATCGTCTTGAGATCAGCGCGCAGCCGCTCGACATCCTCGTTGCCCTCCCCAAAGATCGCAAGCTCGTGCGGCTTGCCGAAGACCTCGAAGCTTGTCACGCGCTGGCGCCCGATCTCGGCTGGACTATCGACGAGTTGGTCGTAGGTCGCGGCGTGGTAGTGGCCGCTGGCATCCTGTGGCAGTGCGATCGAGACCTGCCAGTCCCGCGTGGGCGGAGGGAGAATCTCGAGGCTGACGGGATGCTGCTTGTAGCCGTCGAGATACATGAAGACGCTGGTTCCGTTGAAGTAGCCATGCTGGCTGGTCAGGTGGCTGCTTCGTACCGACCATTCAAAGGCGTAGACCTGGTAGCGCACCCGGAACGCCGCGACTCCCTGCAGGGTGACAACCCAACTGGCTTTGTCAGCACGCAGCCAGGGAAGGGACTCTCCGTCGGCGGTCTCAGCCTCAAACCCCTCGACGTGGCGGGCGAACTCGCGAATCAAGTAGCTGCCAGGAGCCCAGATCGGCAACACGAATCTGGCCTCAGACGCGGTATACCCGCGCACATCAACCACCACGTGGAAGAGATGGGCCTCAGGCACCGGCATGCTAATGGTATAGTGAACTTCGAGATCCATCGTGGGCTTTCGATTCCAGTGAATGGCCGACAGCGGCTGGTCGGGGCGAAAAAAGGTGCTTGTTCCGGGATCCCTCAGGGCCGCTCGTCTCTCAGTCTCTGCCCCAGCTTTCCCCACCTGCCGCCTATAGAGAAGCAGCGCGAACATCACGGCGGCAATGTTTTCTCCAGAAGACGCAGCCAGTTGCCACCGAGAATCGCCGCAATCTCCTCTGCACGGTAACCGAGCGCGGCGAGCGGCTCAGCCAGGCGTCCGATGTCGGCGACTGAGTCCACCTCGGCCGGGCAGGCCTCGCGCCCCAGCCCGCCGTCAAGATCGCTCCCGATCGCTGCGTGGCGCGCATCGCCGGCGAGTTGGCAGACGTGGTCGACCGCCCGCGCGGCGTCAGCCAGCGTCACGCGGTGCTTCTCACGATGTTCCTTCCAGGTTGGATCGAGGAATGCATTGTAGAGGACCGTCCCGACGATCCCATCGCGCACGACAATCGCCCTGATCTGCTCGTCGGAGAGCTGGCGAACACCGGGAACAAAGGCACGGGGGTTCGAATGGGAGGCGATCACGGGACTGGCATAGACATCGAGGGCGTCCCAGAACGCTCGCTCGGCCAGGTGGCTGGTATCGAGCACTACGCGGTAGGGCTCCATCGCGCGCAACAGCTCGGCGCCCAGCGGCGTCAGGGGCCCCTCCTTGTACGTACCTCCGGCGTAGCGGGTCCCGCTCCAGGCCGGACCAATCAGGCGCACCCCCTGTTCGACCCACCAACCAACCTCGGCCGGCTCGCGGATCGGGTCGGCTCCCTCCATCAAGAGCACCAGCCCGAGGGGCGCCTCGTCACCCGGCGCGGGCGCTCTCAGGGTGGCCAGGTCGGCGCGAGTGCGGATCAGCATCGTGTTCGGCACGGTGCGCACCAGCCGCTGGTAGAACTCAAGTTGGGCGGCAGCGAATCGGTGAGCCTCCTCAGCAGTGTGGTAGACGGTCGCGCTGAGACCCGGGGAGCTCTCGCGGGCCGGCTCGACGAAGAGCGTCGCAAACACCAGGTCGACGCCGCCAGCCCGCAGGGCCGGCAGGGTCACGGTGCAGGTCCCGACCCTGGTGTTCACCCCGCGCGCCGCTTCACCCGCGCGCACTTCGGCCGGCGGCAGCACGAGATCGCGGCCGAGCTCCAGCGCGTTCCACGCCAGGTCCAGGTGGCCATCGACGATGAACATCGACCGGTTGCGACGAGAGGATGGGGAGCCGTTTATCGATTCGCTCATAGGAGAATACTGCGCTCATCGGGAGGCGCGCGCCTGGAACCGTTCAGCATCCACAGAATCAGGAACAGTGCTGGCACTCCCCGTGGAGGCGAGTGCCATCCGCGTTCGATTCTTCCGTTCTCATCGGGGGTCGGCCGCTCACGACCCCAGGGCACCACAGACTGGAGACAGTGGACGCCGTTCTCCAGATCTCCACTCAGTGTGGTCGCTTAATTTCGATAACCAGGGAGCGGTCGGCGACGACGCGCCGGAAGTCGGACCAGTAGGTCAGAGCTTCGGATGGCGGCACGAGTGCATCGAGCTTCAGGTAGGCAGGCCGCACCCCCGGAAAGACGAAGGTTGGTGTACCGAAAATCGCGTACTCACCGGTGGCGAGTTCGTAATCCCGGCGGATGGCGTCGAGCAACGCTGGATCGCGCGCCGCCCGCTGCCAGCGGTCCAGG
>DOUV01000356.1 GCA_003520455.1 Chloroflexota bacterium
GGAAACGTGCAACAGCGCGCACTACGAACTGCTCGCCCTCTCTGGAGACGATTTCGCCACCAGGATTTTCTTATTTCTGTAAAAGTGGCGCATACGCGCCACTTTTACAGAAAGTGAGTTACGCCATCAGCAGCACGGGAAGCACGGGGTCGGGAGACAAGGAGAGGGGGCAAGGAGAAACGCGAACACTCTCCCTGTCCCCCCGCACTGCCTCAGGAAAAGGGGCAGAGCCCGCGTGATCACGCCGGGACGCGAACGGGATCAGCGGTCGCGCCCGCTGTGGCTCAGCCTTTCACTCGCCGTAGGTCTCGGCGGAAGCGCTCGGTTGCGCCGATTGAGAGCGGGCATAATTGTCCCCGGATGGGGAGGGATCACCCAGGTCTCGGCTGGCATTCAGCGCCTCGAGGCCATTCTCGACGGTGCGGGTGATGCGCTCCAGTTCGCTGTGCAGGTCCTCGAGGACCCCGACGGCGTACTGATCGGCCCCGCCACGAATCGTCTCGGCCTCTTCCTGAGCCCGGGCCACCAGGCTCCGGGCGCGCTGCTCAGCTGCCTTGACCAGTTCCTGGTCGGTCACCAGCGCCTTGGCCTCAGTCCGCGCCTGTTCGAGCAAGCGCTCGGCCTCCTCACGCGCCTGGGCCAGAATTCGGTCCCGCTCCTGGGAGATCCGTTGCGCCTGGCGAATCTCGTTGGGGATCGCAATACGCATCTGGTCGATGAGATCCAGAAAGGCTTCCTCATCAATCACTGCGTTGGTGGTGAAAGGGACCCGGAATCCTTTGCTCAGCAGTTCTTCGAGCCGGTCAACAAGGTAGAGAATGTCGGCCATGTCGCCTCCGGTGAGTGAAGGGTGGGCGGGGCGGCGTCGCGGGGCATGCTTTGTGGCTGCCCGGAAAAACCACTCCCGCTAACCATTCTTCAGCGAAATCATGTCCACTTTCTGGGCGCTCAGCTCGCCGAGGTTCTCAAGCCGCGCGCGGAGTGCCTCGGCCACATGGCAGGGCACGAACTGTTCGATATTCCCACCGAGCATGGCGACCTCCTTCACAATGCTACTCGACAGGTAGGTGTGCTCAACACTTGTCATCAGACAGACAAAATCGATGTCGGGCGCGAGCTTGCGACTCATGAGCGCCATCTGGAACTCATGCTCGAAATCGCTCACTACGCGCAGGCCACGAACGATCGCCAGCGCGCCAACCGAGCGGGCGAAATCGACCGTCAAGCCGTCGTAGCTGGCGACAGTGATGTTCGGGATCTCATTGAATGTCTCCCGGACCATCGTGAGGCGTTCCTCCGCGCTGAAGAGAATGTTCGCGGCCGGCCGGGCGTACACCCCGACCACAACGTGGCTGAAGAGCCGGGCGGTACGCAGGGCAATATCAATCTGACCGTTGGTGATTGGATCGAACGTACCAGGGTAGACGGCCTTCGTCAAGAGAGGCTCCTCAAATAATGAATGATGAACGCTGAATGCTGAATAGGAAATCCGGTCGGACGCTGTCTGCCAACCAGCACCGAGCATTCAGCCTTCAGAGGTATCCATCGGGTAATCATACACCGAAAGTCGCGTTCGTCCATATGCTCGATCTCGCAGGCGCCGCAACGGGCCGATCACCTCCGGCAAGGAGATTTCGCTGGGGAACTCGACGGTCACGATAGTTCCAGGACCGACCAACGGGCTGGCAGCCAGTCGCTCCAGCAGGGGCAGATACTCGACGGCTTCGTACGGTGGGGTGACGCTGATGAGATCATAGAGGAGAACCCCGCCGAGCGACTCGGGCTGGGCGATGACCTCCTCTGCCCGGCGGCAGTGGACCCGGCCGCGCGATTCGAAGCCGGTTCGATTGAGATTGCGCTCGATCGTCCGGCAGCTCTTGCGGTTCAACTCGACGAAATCGGCCCAGTCGGCCCCACGGCTGAGTGCCTCGATCCCCACGGCGCCGGTCCCGGCGAAGAGGTCCAGGACCCGGCCGTGAACGGCATCCAGGCTCCAAAGCATGTCAAAGAGCGAGCCGCGCACACGGTCCATCATCGGTCGCAGGTTGACGCCCTTGGGCGATTCCAGGTGGACCCCGCGAGCGCTCCCGGCAATGACGCGTGGCATTTGTCGCCTCTCGCTTAACTCAAGTCACCCCGGAGGCGCGCCCAGAACGCGTTCACGCGCCGCTTGAGGAGTTGGTGTTCCGGCCAGTCGAGGCCGGGATCGGCGGTGATAAGGGCCTGAGCCGCACGGCGAGCGAGGTCGATCGCGCGGCTGTCGCCCAGCCTGGCAACGGTCAGATCCGGGATGCCGCTCTGACGGGTCCCGAAGAACTCGCCCGGCCCGCGCAACTGCAAATCGATTTCCGCCAGCTTGAAGCCGTCGGTGGTCTCCTCGAGGACCCGCAGGCGCTGTTCGCTCTCCGCCGAGAGATCCGCTTCGGCCAGGAGCAGGCAGACGCTGCGGTGCGCCCCCCGGCCCACGCGCCCGCGGAACTGGTGGAGCTGAGCCAGGCCGAAGCGATTGGCACCCTCAACCAGCATCACAGTCGCATTGGGAACATCGATCCCCACCTCGACCACGGCTGTCGAGACCAGAATGTGCCGCTCGCCACGGTAAAACTCGGCCATGACAGCTTCTTTCTCGGCGCCGGTCATGCGGCCGTGCAAGAGTCCCAGTTTGAGGTCGGGGAAGACTTCCTGCTGCAACCGGTGGTATTCGTCCACGGCGGCGCGAGCCTCGCTCTTTTCGCTCTCCTCGACCAGCGGACAGATGATGAAGGCCTGGCGTCCCTCCCGCACCTGGGCGCGGATATAGGTGTAGGCGCGCTCGCGCTGGCGCGGCGTGATGATGCGGGTTACGACCGGCGTTCGGCCGGGAGGTAATTCCTCGATGACGCTGAGATCGAGGTCGCCGTAGAGCGCCAGGGCCAGGCTGCGCGGGATGGGCGTCGCGCTCATCACCAGAACATCCGGGCTGGCCGCGCCGCCCTTCTGGCGTAAGGCCCCACGTTGTTCCACGCCGAAGCGGTGCTGTTCATCCACCACAACCAGGCCCAACTCCTTGAAGGTGACGTCGGGCTGGATCAGGGCGTGCGTGCCGACGATGATATCAACCTCACCGGCCGCGAGACGGCCGAGCAGATCGCGGCGTTCGGCGGCCGGCGTGCTGCCTATGAGCAGCGCGATCGCCGGGTCGCGCGTGCCCAGGAGTGGCTGTCCATCAGCTCGAGCATTCTCCTCCGCCGGCTGGCTGAGAAGAGCGGTCAACGACTTGTAGTGTTGTTCGGCCAGGATTTCGGTCGGCGCCATAAAGGCAACTTGCGTCCCGGCCGCCACAGCGATTAGCATGGCGGCAGCAGCGACCACGGTCTTCCCCGAGCCGACATCACCCTGCAATAGCCGGCTCATCGGTGCCGGATCGGCTACATCGCCCAGGATCTCGTCGAGCGCTCGGGCCTGGGCCCCGGTCAGGCGGAACGGCAGGCAGGCGTAGAAGCGCTCGAGGACGGCTGCATCTGCCTGGAGGGCCCGGCCGGGCTGGCTCCGCCACTCACGGCGCTGGGCGAGCACCCCAAGTTGGAGCAGCAGTAGCTCGTCGAAGGCCAGGCGACGCCGGGCCTCCTCGATTTGCGCCAGGATCTCAGGCGCGTGAACGAGCTCGAGCGCGGCTGGAAGGTCGAAGACCCCAAAGGACTCGCGCAGGGCAAGCGGCAGCGGGTCGGGCGTGCGGTGAGCGAATTGTTTGAGCGCAGCGCGAATCCGGGCACGGAGCCAACTTTCGCCGACTTTGTCGGTGAGTGGGTAGATGGGGATGATGCCGGCCGTGTGGAGTTGCTCCTCGGTGACAGGCTCCCAACGCGGGCTTTGGAAGGCGACCCGACCGAGGTACTCACTGACCTTGCCGCTGAGGCGAATTAGCTTCCCGGGCGTCAGCGTGCCGGAGAGCCAGGGCTGGCTAAACCAGGTTGCCTGGACTGTGCCGGTACCGTCGCTGATAACCGTGGTGGTGACGACCGACCCCCGTTTGCTCTGGCGGTTCTTGGTCTCCTCGACGACCCCGACGATGGTGACCTCTTGACCGTACATCAGCTCGCTGATGCGGCGCAGAGCACTAAAGTCTTCGTAACGGGCCGGCAGATGATAGAGGAGGTCACGGACCGTGGCGACGCCCAGGCGCGCGAGGCGGCGGGCATAGGTATCACTGATCCCGGTCAGCGTCGTGATGCTGGCATCGAGCTCGCGATCGCGGCGGAGCGCCTCCTCAGGCGACAGATCGGGTTGGCGGCGGTCACCACTCCTGACGGCTGGCGCGGGCGGCTGGGAGGGCTCATAGGTAACCGGCGCGGTTTCCTCGAGCAGGAGATCGTCGCCGGTCGATGGGGCCGGACCGGGCGTCGCTTCCACAGAAGGGGGCTCGAGCGTCGGCTCGGGCAACGCCCGAGCGGCACCGGCGGCCTCTTCGGGGCCAGACGCAGCG
>DOUV01001082.1 GCA_003520455.1 Chloroflexota bacterium
GAACCGCTCGGGTGGCAGATTCTGCCAGAATCGTGTGAAGATCGTGTTGGCGAGATGCTCGGCGTCATCGTTCGGCGGCGTGAGGGCAGCATAGCCGGGATGCCGCACCACCCAGGCGCGCACCAGTCGCTCGTACTGCCGGTACACCGCCTCCCAGGCATCGTCGTGGCGTTCGGCCAGCGCCCGGCGCAAGAGCTCATAGCAGCTCCCATCGTCGCGATGCTGGGCGGTCACCTCAGCGCAACGCGCAGCCAACTCGGGGGTGGGGAGATCGAAGCCGGCGCCAGCAGGCGACATCATAGGGACCTCATTTCCGTGACGCGAACTGCCTGGATTCTAACCGGACCAGGAAATGTGACAAACGGCGCCCGGGCTCAGTTTGGCGGTCCCGCGCTGCCGCTTTTGACGGCGCTTCGATCTCGTGGTTACAATAGGCTACCGGCATTCAGCGCGTCAGACCTCTCCCTCTAGCCACGCGCCAGGGGCGCACGGGGATCGGAGCGATCTGCTGGTCCGTGCGTTCACCGCTTGTCTCCGGTCCGGCCCCCTCGGATTGTGTCCTGGCGTCGTCCGCGGGGGGCTGAACGCTTCGCCCGCGTCTTGCCCAATCCTGCAACGACTGCATTCTCTGACAAGGAGGTCCAAGGTATGGCAGACCGCGTCGCACTCTATCTTCAAGATGCGCACGAGATCCGGGACGGGATCAGATTTTGCCAGTATGCCGAACAGAAAGGGTTTGAGGCCGTCTGGCAGGCGGAGTCGCGCCTGGTTCGCGATGCCATCGTGCCGATGGCGGCCTTCGCCGCGACCACCGAGCGACTCAAGGTCGGGTCCGGCGTGATCAACAATTGGACCCGCAACGCCGCCATCATCGCCGCCACGTTCCTGACCCTCGACGACCTGGCGCCGGATCGGGTCATGCTGGGGATCGGCGCCTGGTGGGATCCACTGGCTCGCAAGGTGGGCATCGAGCGCCGCAAGCCGCTGCTCGCGATGCGCGAGGTGGTGGAGAACGTGCGCAAGCTGCTGCACATGGGGCGGGTCACCTTCCACGGCGAGTTCGTCAACTTTGACGACATCCAGCTCGACGTCGTCCACGGCCGCAAGGAACCGCGCAACGTCCCGATCTACATCGGCGCCACCGGCCCCCAGATGCTGGAGATGACCGGGGAGATCGGCGACGGCGTGGTACTCAACTACCTCGTCTCTCCCCGCTACAATCAACAGGCACTGGACCGGCTGGAAGTGGGGCTCAAGCGCTCCGGTCGCACCTTCGACCAGCTCGACCGCCCGCAGCTCGTGGTTTGCTCGTTGGACCAGGATCGCAAGAAGGCCCTGGACAACGCCCGCAAGCTCGTCACCCAATATCTCGGCCAGCAGCCCCACATCATGAAGGCCAGCGGAGTTAGCCAGGAACTACTCGACGAGATCAACCAGGTGTTGACCTGGCCGGCCACCGAAGAAGAGATCGAGCGAGCGATGGAACTGGTGCCCGACGACGTCGTGCAGATGATCACCGCGAGCGGTACGGCCGACGAATGCCGGGCCAAGGTCCGCGAGTATGTCGAATACGGTTGCACCTGCCCGATTCTCTACCCGCTGGGCGACGATGTCTCCCAGATGATCGACGCTTTTGCGGACGGGTACAGCCGAGATTGACGTTCTGAAACCCCATGCCGAAACGCAATGCGAAGCCACAGACCTCTGAAGGCTACTACCGCCCAACGACATTGGCCGAGGCGCTGGAGTTGCTGCGGCGCCCCGACCTCGCGGCCATCCCCCTCGCCGGCGGCGGTGAGGCCATCACGGGACGAGTGCGCGGGCGAGCCCTTGCGTCGCAACCGCAAGTGCCGGCCGTTATCGATCTGAGCGCGCTGGGCCTGGATTTTATCGAGCTGAGCGAGGACGAGTTGCGGCTGGGCCCGATGGTCACGTTGCAGGCCCTGGTCGAGAGTTCCGAGGTCCAGGGCGTGGCCGGCGGCCTGATGAGCCGGGCCGCGGGGCTGACGGCCCCGCGCCAGGTTCGGAACCAGGCGACTCTAGGCGGCACCTTGCTGGGCGAGAGCGCCGCCCACGCCGACCTGGCCTGTGCGTTGCTGGCGCTCAATGCCGACCTGGTGATTGCGCCGGAGGTCGAGCAGCGCGAGGCTGTGCCGTTGGAGACGTTCTACACCGGTGGGCACCTGGAGCGCGAGCTGCTGGTTGAGGTCGTGATCGCCTGCCCGCCGCCCGGCCCCCGCTCAGCCCTCCACCGCATCGGGCGCACCCCAGCCGACCAACCGCTCCTCGAGGTGGCCGGGGTCGGTCGCTGCCAGGATGGCCGGATCGAGATGATCCATCTGGCGGCGAGCGGCGCCGGGCCACGTCCGGTGCGGCTGCGCGGCGTGGAGCAGGCCCTCCAGGGTGTTCCTGTGAACAGCGAAGCGTTCGAGGCGGCGGTTCGGCTGGCCCCTGAGGGCCTGACGCTCCCCGACGACTTCCGGGCGAGCGCCGAGTACCGCGCGGCGATGCTCCCGGTGCTGGTCACGCGCGTACTTCACGATCTATGTCCACAGGATTAGAGATTGATGTGTTCGAAGGGCCTCTTCGATCTCCAATCTCTCCACTCACGAGACGAGAGCAGGCGAACGTATGCATCTTTGGTACGAGTACCACGCCCCCGCCTCGCTGGACGAGGCCCTGGCGCTGCTGGCCGAGCAGGGCGAGCGCGCCCGGATCATCGCAGGGGGCACGGACCTGATCATCGAACTGGACCGCGGCGTGCGGCACCTCGAGCGTGTCGTCGATATCACGCGTATCGCGGGGCTGGACGAGATTCGGGTCGAGGACGACGTGGCCCATGTAGGGCCGCTCGTCACCCACAACCAGGTCGCCAACGATGGGGTGATTTTGGCGCTCGGCTTCCCACTGGCCCAGGCGGCCTGGGAGGTCGGGGCGCCGCAACTTCGCAACCGTGGCACCGTCGCCGGCAACCTCATCACAGCCTCGCCGGCCAACGATACGATTACGCCGCTGATGGCCCTGGGAGCGGCCGTGACGCTGACCAGCGCGGCCCGCGGCCCGCGCACCGTGCCCCTTGCGCAGTTCTACCGCGGCGTGCGCGAGACGGAACTGCAACCGGACGAGATGCTGGTGGACATCATCGTGCCACTGCTCGACCGCAATCAGCGCGGCACCTTCCTGAAACTGGCGCTGCGCCAGGCCCAGGCGATCAGCGTGGTCAACGTCGCGGTGGTTCTGACCGGTGCGGGCGATCCCGACGAACCCTTCCAGCTCCCGGTCAGCGACGTCCGGATCGCGTTGGGCAGCGTGGCGCCCACGATCATTCGCGCCCCCGCGGCCGAGCGCGAGTTGGTGGGCAGCCATTTGACCGAGCGCGAGATCAGCGGCGCGGCCGCGCTGGCCGCCG
>DOUV01000355.1 GCA_003520455.1 Chloroflexota bacterium
CCCTGCTCCGCCGAGCCGCCAGGTACGCGGCCGACCGCGCGCCAGGCTTAAACGAACTGCTCATCGAGCGCAACGGGGCCACGTACCACTATGAGATCCCCTCTGCCTGGCATGAGGCAGGCAACGAGCAGGCATTGAGTGCGTTAGCTGCCCTCGGGGATGAGCTTGTTCCCATACTGCTGGAACTCACTGGCTCGATCGTGATACACCGCCTGGAGCGATTCAGCTCACTGCGCGAGGTGGGCATTCGTTTCTCGAAGGAGAGCGCGTCATGATTTCGCACGAGGCCGCCGACGTGTTCGAGCGCCTGAGGACCGGCAGCCCGGCCCTCGACCGTATTCTCGGCGGTGGCATCCCGGCCCGCTCCGTCATCGTGGTCGCCGGCGAGCCGGGCTCAGGGAAGACCATTTTCACTCTGCAGCTGCTCTTTCACCATGCGCGCCAGGGCCGGCGCTGCCTCTATTTCACCACCCTCTCCGAGCCGGCCCTCAAGCTGATCCGCTACACCCAACTCTTCGCCTTCTTCGACCAGACACTGGTCGACGAGCAGATCGTCTTTGCCGATCTCGGGGCGACTCTCCGCGCCCAGGGCCCGGACCAGGCGCTGATTGAAGTGATCGAGCGGGTCGAGCGTCTGGAGCCCAGCCTCATCGCGATCGACAGCTTCAAGGCCATCCATGGCCTGCTCGGTGATCAGGCCCGCGGGCGCGCCTTCGTCTACGACCTGGCCGTGCACATGGCGAGCTGGGGGGCGACCACCCTGCTCGTGGGCGAGTATCCCCGCGAGGAGATCGCCAGGCAGCCCGAGTTTGCCATCGCCGATGGCATCATCCGCCTGAGCAACGCGTTGCAGGAACTCACCGCGGTGCGCATGATGGAGGTCCTCAAGATGCGTGGGGCCGACTACGTCACCGGGCGCCATTTCTTCGAGATCGGCGCTGATGGGCTGACCTTCTATCCGCGCGTGCACATGCCGTCGGAGAGCCATGATGGGCCGGCCTCTCCAATCCAGCGAGTCTCGACGGGGGTCACCGGCCTGGACGAGTTGTTGCGCGGCGGACTCCCCCGGGCCAGCGCGACCATCGTGCAAGGGGGGACCGGGATAGGGAAAACTCTCCTCGGGCTGCAGTTCCTGGTCCACGGCGCCCGGCAGGGAGAACCGGCCGTCTTCTTCACCCTGGAAGAGACCCTGGGGCAGCTCCGCACCACCGCCCAAACCTTCGGGTGGGATCTTTCGACCCTCGAGGCCCAGGGGCTCCTCGTGCTCAGCTATACCCCTCCCGTCGAGCTCTCGGCCGACCGCTTCCTCGACGAGGTGCAGCGGCAGGTCGCCAGCCTCGGCGCCCGGCGCGTGGTGCTCGACAGCCTGAACAGCCTGTCTGTCGGCGTCCCATCCGAGCGCCGGGTCCGCGAGTTGGTCTACGCCCTGACCAAGCACCTGCACGCCCTGGGAAGTACCCTCCTGATGTCCCTGGAGATCGCCGAGCTGCTCGGCGCGGCACAACTCTCCGGCCACGGCGTCTCTTCCATCGCCGACAACGTCCTCGTGATGCGCTATGTCGAGGTGGCGGGCCGCCTGGAGCGCGCGATCTCCGTCCTCAAGGCGCGCGGCATCGCCCACAGCACAGAATTGCGTCACCTGACGATCAGTTCCGAGGGGGTGGCCGTCGGCGCGCCGTTCAAGGAGTTCCGCGGAGTGCTCACCGGCATCCCTACCCCTATGGCGGATCATCCCCAAGCTGATTGAGACTCATCACGAAGGAGCCTGCGGTGGACGCACCAGATTCGGGTCGACTCCTCAGCGCCAAACCAATCGCGCGGACATTCGCCGACATCGCGCATGCGCTGGCGGAACCCACCGTTGGCACCGAGCTGCAGCTCCGTCAGGCGCTTGAGCTGTTGCGGCGTCTCGTCGCCCACGATCGCTGCGCGCTCCTTGAGGCCTTGCCTGGGCGGAGCCAGCGTCTCACCCTTCTCAGCGAGCTCTGCTTCGAGGGACAGCCAGTTCTGGAGCAGCGAATGAACCGCTGGCTGCAGCTTCTCCGCGAGCACGCCGCGGCCGGTGGCGGACCGAACGGGCCGGAGCTTCGCGGCTCGCTGCCGTGCCGGGAATACGTCACCATTCCACTGGTCGGATTGGACCAGGTGATCGGACTGCTCTTCGTCGGGCGCGTGGCGCCGGCCGCCTTTGATGAGGAGGACCTCAGCCTCGTCTCAGTCGTCGCTGCCCAACTGGCCGCCCACCTGGTTGCCCGCTGGCTGTGGGAAGAGGCGGCGCAACGCACGCGAGACCTCGAAGCTTCGCAACGCCGCCTCGCCTTCCTCACCGAAGTAGGCGCGCTCCTGGTCTCCTCCCTCGACTACGAGACTACGCTGCAGCGGGTGGCCCAGCTTACTGTGCCTCAGTTCGCCGATTGGTGTACCGTCGACCTCGTCGCTGAAGATGGCACTATCCAGTCGGCGGCGGTCATCGTGCATGCCGGGCCAGAGAAAGAAGCCTTGGTGCGCGAGATGCTCCATCGCTCTCTGCCTGGGGAGGATCCCCCAATGAGTGCCGCCCAGGTGATTGCCACAGGGAAGCCGATCGTCGTCACCCAGCTTCCCGAGGCACTCCGCACCCCCCGTAACGCCGAGTTGGCCGCTCTCATCCGCCGGCTGGCTCCGACCTCTTGGATTATCGCCTCCCTGCTCGTGCGCGGGCAGATCTTGGGTGCGCTTACGTTTGCCCGCTCGGAATGGAACTCGCCCTACTCTGCCGACGATCTGACACTCGCCGAGGAATTGGCTCGCCGTGCTGCCATGGCTATCGAGAACGCCCGGCTCTACCAGGGGGCGCAGGGGGCAATCCGGCTGCGGGACCGCTTTCTCTCTATTGCCTCCCACGAGCTCAAGACACCCCTGACGACGATCCAGGGCTACGCCGACTTACTCGCGCGCCGTGAGGGGCGCCAGGAGACGGCCGACCCCCGCCAACAGCGCGCCATCGAGATGATCCAGGCGGAGGCGGTGCGACTCCAGAACCTGATTGATTTGCTGCTCGACGGCTCCCGCCTCCACACCGACCAGCTCCAGATCGAGCCGGCGCCGATGGATCTGGCGGCGCTCGTCCGCCGGTACGTGGAGCAAGTACGGCCGACCCTCGAGCACCATATCCTCACCCAGGCGCTGCCCGCCGAACCGGTCCTGGTGGCGGGCGATCAAATCCGCCTGGAGCAGGTCGTCCAGAACCTGATTTCCAACGCCATCAAGTACAGCCCCGACGGCGGCCCCATCACCGTCCGCCTCGAGCGCCAGAGCAGGATCGTGGCCTTGATGGTCTCGGATCGGGGCATTGGGGTGCCAGCCGAGAAGCTCTCCTCTCTCTTTCAGCCCTTCTACCGCGCCGACAATGCGAGGGCACGGCATATCCACGGGGTAGGACTCGGGTTGGCGGTAGTCAAAGAGATTGTCACCCGCCACGGAGGCACGATCGCGGTCGAAAGCCGGGAGGGCGAGGGCACGACTTTCACCGTATTCCTGCCGCTGCTCCCCGAGACGTAGCCTCGCCGCCAACCCGGTCCCCGTGGATTTAGAGCCGTCGACGGGATTTCGGTGGAGACCCCGCCGTCAGAGTACGGTCGCCTGGACGACCGTCGGCTGAGTTCGAGTTGGTGGCCCGGTTTCTGCTTTCCTCTCGTACGACGGGAGAAACAGCATCCTCTCCTTTCAAGCCGGAAGGCTTCGTGATCAACCCGTTCAGGACTCAGCGTTCCTGGCAAAATCAGCCACGTGGTGCAGACGGATTCCGGGCCGAGGGCCGCCGCCGATGGGAACCTGGTCTGATCACGTGGTTCTCCCACGATGTGTACTGCGCTCGCACGACGTCCTTGAGCATCCGGGGTTGCGCTGCGCACAGCTTCTCTCCGGGAGTGCATTCAGGTACGAGCATATGGTCGTCTGCGTTGAGCAGGGGTGAGTATCTTGCAGCACGGGAAATCGAAGGAGGAAGGTGATGAACGACAACGACAAGGCTTGGACACTCGCGAAACTGACAAACGATCAACTGCAGATGGTCAAGAAGGCCGAGCAGACGCTCGGTCCAGACTACCTGCTCGTCTTTGAGGCGACCGACCTGGACAAGGCCGAGGTGCAAGTGGCCGATCTAAACCAAAGCCAACTCGACTGCTTGCAAGGGCTCGAGCAGGCCCTCCACATGACCGTCGTAGCCTACGAGAAGCGATAAGCGTGTTCGGATAACTGTTCAGCGGACAACACAAGGAACGGCTGACTGCAAGAGTCTCAGCCATAGGTTCCATGACGGCAACGAACAAGACCGCTCCCCGCTTTTTTCACCCCTGAACTTCGTGCAGCTCCTGGCAGGAGGCTGAGGTGGGAGGCGAGCTCCCCGTCGTGGCGCTCGCCTCCCACCTTCCAGAAAGGCCTGACCTTCGAGAGGTCAGGCCCTTCTTGTTTGGCCCTGATACCACCTGGATCAATGCCTGATACCACCCGGTACTATCTCTGACCGCCATTCTTGGAGTATGAAGAGTGCGATTTAGGATGTGATGTCGGGAAGAGGTGGGCCATGTCTCAGCTCGAAGAAAACCTCGCGTTTCGGCTGGGGCAACTTGAGAAGACCTTGGAAGCATATCGGGCGCTGCACGTTGCCGAGTTGGAGGAGATTGCACACGCCTTGGCGGCGTTGCGGCCGAACGTCGAAGCGCTGCTGACAGCCGCAGCGCCACCCGGCCAGCCTGTACCAGGTAAAGCCCGGCCAACAATCGAGACCGGCGACTCAGCCCGCTAAGAGATGGATGAATGAACGTGAATGTGCCCGTCGAATCCCACAATCTACGTCTGGTCGAAAAGGAAGTCGTCGCCGCCCCCGGCCGCCGGGAGGTGCTGGTCGAGTTCGCCCTGCAGCAAGGGGCGGCTGAGGCGGCATCGATTCTCCCCGACCTCGTCGTCGTCAGCGAACAAGTCCGCTACAAGTGTCAGTACGGGTGCCGCCACTACCAACGGAACAAGATGTGTCCCCCGGAGACGCCCCCGATCGTCGAGTTCAGAACCGTCGTCCGATGCTACGACAATGCGCTGCTCGTCCGCACCGCGCCCGAGACATTGCACGAATTGATTCTCACGCTGGAACGTGAAGCCTTCCTGCATGGGCACGTTCTCGCCCTTGGCCTGATCGAGAGTCCCTGTCTCCTCTGCCAGAAATGCCCGGGTCCAAATGTTCCCTGTCTCCAGCCTCAGAAGGCCCGCCCCTCGATGGAGGCGATGGGCATCAATGTCTTTCGAACGTGTGCGAATGCCGGCATTGAACTACGGGTCCTCACCAACCCGGCTGAACGCTACCTGGCGACAGGGCTGGTTCTCTTTTAGCAACGGCTGCCGTCAGCCGAGGCTCCCCTGGCACAGACCTCTATGCCTTGAACGCCCAGGAGGCCACCGAACGGACCAGGCTCCTCGCCGCGGCCTGATGCCACATCGGTGAGAACGAGCGTACGAACACAGCACCGCCCAGTGCAAAGGAGGCAATCATGGCAGAGAAAATGAGCTGTGCCGAGCGGGCGTTAGCGGCCATCATGAACGAACCGGTCGACCGCCTGCCGGTCGCTCCGCTGGCCTGCGGCGTCAACCGCCGATTGGCCGGCACGAACTACGTCCGCTACTCGACCTCGGGTGAAGGGTCCGCGGATGCATGGGTCGCCGGCTGGGAGTTCTATGGGTACGATGGCATCGTCGGGCTGGGCGACCTCTCCGTGATCGCCGGCGACATGGGCGCCGGCGTCTGGTATCCCGAAGAGAACACCCCGATGATCAAGAATCCGCTCGTCAAAGGACCCGACGACTACTTGCGGCTGAAAGTCCCAGAGATCAACAAGGGGACCCGTATGTGGGACCTGGTCGAAGGCGTGCGGCTGACCAAGAAGCGGGTCGGCAAAGATGTCTTCGTCCTACCATTGGTTGAAGGACCGCTCCTGTCCCTCACCCAGTTGGCCGGGACCGAGCGGGTGCTGATGGACATGGTCCGCTGCCCCGACAAACTGCACGTGGCTCTCCAGCTGATGGTCGAGGTCGACAAGAAGTTCTGCCAGGCCTGCGTCGAGGCCGGCGCCGACGGCATCGTCATGGACTACCTGTGGGGCAACTACTCCTGTCTGGGCGACGAGCAGTACATGGAGTTCGACGGACAGACCTGAGCGCCGGCACCGCAGCACGCGGCACTCACAACTCCCTATACGATGCCCCGCGGCACCAGGTACCAGTAGACCTGGTTGAAGACCGTCTTCTCGTAGTGGTAGAACGGGCTCGGCCTGGGTGGATAGGGCGGATGGTTGTAGTCGAAGACGAGCTGGGTCGCCTGGTTGTACCCCGTCTCGATGAAGCACAGCACGTGGCCGTCGTAGTGCGAGTTCGTGAGTTCCTCATCCTTGATCGCTGCGGCGATGCGGTTGGCGACGATCTTCGCCTCGAAGTGCGCGGCCGATCCGCTCTTGCTCACGGGGAGATCCGTGGCATCGCCCAGACCGTAGATGTTCGGGTGGGCCTTGCTCACCAATGTCTCGCGGTCGGTGGGGAGCCAGCCCTGCTCGTCGCCAAGGCCGGAATCGACGACGACCTGGGCGCCGCGGTGCGGCGGCACCATCACCAGGAGGTCGTAGTTGATGCTGTCGCCCTCGAGCGACTGGATCTCGCGCGTGTCTGGGTCGATGGTCTCCGTGTTGAAGAAGATCTGAGACTCGATCCCGCGCTCCTCGAACATCGGGGTCACGTATTCCGACACGGTCTCAATGGTGAAGACTCGCGAGATGGGCGACAGGTAGCTGATCCGAGTTTTATCCCGCAGGCCGCGCTGGTGCAGATCGTAATCCAATAAGAAGGTGAACTCTAGCGGCGCAGGCGGGCATTTGTAGGGAATATCGGCGACACCGATGACGATGTGACCACCCTGGAAGGCGTAGAGCTTCTGGCGCAGCCCCAGGGCGGCTTCAGCACTGTAGAAGTGCTGGGCCGCCTCGCTGAAGCCGGGCACGGCCTCGGGGGCCAGCCGCGACCCCGTCGCAATCACGAGAGAGTCGTACGGGAGGGCCTGGCCATCGGCGAGGTGGATCCGTTGGGTGTCCGGGTCGATCCCCTCGGCTCGCTCGATCAGCAGCCTCACGCGCTTGCTAAGCAGGCGGCGCTCGCTGCGCTCCAGATTTTCCGGCTTCTCCCAGCCAAACGGAACGTAGAGCCAGCCTGGCTGGTAAACGTGTCTGCCACTGTCGCTGATGACCGTGATTTGGGCTTGTTTGGAGGAGAGCTTGCGCGCGAGCAGGTTGGCCCCCAGGGTCCCGCCGACACCGCCACCTAAAATTACGATCTGGTGAGCAGCCATCTCAAATGCTCCTTATGGTTTATGGCGCATCTTACTTTCTGTAAAAGTGGCGCGTACGCGCCACTTTTACAGAAACATGAACCCATCATCTTATGGTTTCCGCCCATATTGGTGTAGCGAGTGCGAGCGCGAGGCGCTCGCACTCGCTACACACCCTATCCCGTATGAGCAATGGTTTCAAAGGTCTCAATGGGAAGGACAACCGCTCATCGCGGATCGCGGACCGCCGCAGGCATGCTTGCGGTCCGTGGTCCGCAGTCTCACCTGGTCTTCATCCGCAGAAGTCCTGATGATTCAGGGTCCGAGGCAAAGAAGTCCCTCAGTGGGCTTTACGAGCGATGATGCGGTTGTACCCTTGCTCCGGGAAGGTGCCGATATAGTCGTGCCTGGCCTTCTGAATCCAGACCGGGATGTCCTTGGTTGAACCGGGATCGGACGAGAGGACCGCCACCACCGTCCCCGGGGCAACACTCTTCATCACGCGGATGAATTCCATCAACGGTCCCGGGCAGAAACTCCCCCGCGCGTCGATTTCCCGATCGATCTTGATATCGGTTGGTTGTGCCATGGTCTTCTTCTCCCACATCGGTGGGCGGCTGTGGTGGACGACCAGCCTCAGGCCGGAACGAGAGGACGACCGAATCCACTGAGCGCTGCGCCCCTAGATGAACAGGGTGATCTTGCTATCTTTGGCCTGCTGGATAAACCCGGCGACACCTTCGACATCATCCACGATGTCTTCCATGTCCTCCAGGGTCAGGCCGAAAAGCTCCATCGTCATCGAGCACGCGTAGACGTTGACGTTGCCCAGTTCGCGGGCGGTCTTCAACGTGTCCAACCAGGTCGGCACTCGCTTGGCCTCCATGGCGTTCATTACCGCCGGGCCGTAGTCCTCGAAGTCCTTGGTCAACCGGCGGTTTGTTTTCCAGTTGCCCTTGCGGAATGCTTCGATACCCCAAAAAGTGAGGAAGATGTCGACATCGAGGTCCATCGCGGCCGCGCCCGAGGCCAGGGTCGCAACGGCCAGAAGTTTGTCCACGGTCCCCGAGAAGACGATGATTGACATTCGCTCTTGCATTGCAGGCTCACTCCTTCGCTCTTATGAGGACACCCTGGGTCGGGTGGGTGAGGGCCTTGCCCTCGCCATTCTAACTTGAACGACTCCTGGAAGCCTTGTACTGCTTCTGCACGCTTCGAGTATCCAGTTTTGGGCCCTGGCGCGATAGTAGCGAGTGTCACCCGAAAGGAATCGCAAATGACAATACTCCCCCGGGGAAGGGGGAGACAGAAGGGGAGTAGGGTATATTTTTGGATGATGGCCTTCAATTGGAGGTCGCCCTGCTCGCCTGAGGTCCGAGGATTCTGGAAAGAGCGGACTCAGCCGCTGCCGTTGGGCGCAGCCTGCTGGTGGTCGGCGATTTCGCGCTCCATCACGGCAATCGCGCGAGCGAGTTCGTCAATCGCGGCGCGTTGCTTCCGATAGAGGTCGCTCTCGCTCATCGCGAGGCGCAGCGCAACATCGCGGGCGCGCTTGCCCTCGATGTACTTCAAGTCGAGGATGTTATAGAGGAGCCACTCTTTCGTGGTCATCGAGCGCTCGCCCTCGGGGCGGAGGGCTTCGAGCGCATCGTTGATGACAGCGCGCAGGGCCCGCGCCGGATTGTTGTCGTGCTCGGCCAGTTTGCGCTTGACCACCGCGAGCTTCAGCAACGGACTGTCAGTCAACCCCGGTCCGCCCCAGTAGTGGCTGAGAGCATCCTTGACCATCGTGGGGAAGTCGGGTGCAAAGATGGGGTTGTCGTCGATGGTCTCGAGCGCGGCACCCGAGTAGGGCACCTCCGAGCGCCAGCGTTGGATGCTTTCCATCTCCGGGGTGAGCTGCTTGAGAATCGCGAAGATCCCCTGTTGCAGCCGGCGATCCTCGAGCGCAATTTCGGCCTGGCTCAGCATCTGGCGGACGATGGAGCGCTCGCGGTCCGTCAGTGGTGGCAAGGGATCATCAGCCTCGATCGCCAGCACGCCGAGAGTGCTCTCGCCATCTTCACTGTGTAGGCAGTGAATGCGGAAGCCGTCCAAACGAGGCCACGCGGCGACGTCGTCCAGCGGCCGCGAGCCATCGGCCGCGACCAGGTCGGACGGGTCCACTGCTTGCAGGAAGCGCTCCGCGACAGCGCGGTTCCCGCACGCCGTCTCGATGGCGAGCTGCCCGTCGCGCATGACGACCACGAAGCCGTTGCGAGCGCGCAAGAGGTCACAGAGCGCGGTGAGGATGTTTTCCATCAGCTGCCGCAGGTCGCTGGAGGTGAGGAGGCGCTCGTCGAGCGCCCGGAGAACGTTCATTTCCGTGCGATCGCCCGAGTAGACGACGTACTCGATCAATGGCCGAAGCACACGCAACAAGATCTGGTAGGCGATGATACCGCCAACCACGCTGAAGATCAGGAAGGTGTCGCGGGGCATGCCCAAGATGCTCTCGACGCGCGGTACCGTGATGGCGATCCCAAGGACGAACGCACCCAACAGCGGCCCGCGCAGGAGATAGGTAATGAAGCTGTGCTTGACCACGCGATCGGGCGCCAGTGCACCCTGGAACGCGACACTGTAGGCCATGATCACCGTCATGACAGCGATGCCCAGGTTCCCAACCAGCGAGAGCAGCAAGATCGAGACCGGCGCCAGCCGTGCGGGGCTGCTGGCGAGCAGGAGATAGGGATAGACCGCCAGACCCGGCGCCGCGAACGTCGCCACCAGGTAGCTCAGACGACGGCGGGAGGTGCTGGTGAGGGCGCGGCTGCGGGCCCAGAGGGTGTTGGCGAAGCCCCAGGCTGAGGTGATAAAAAAGTAGAGGCCGAAGAGCCAGAAGGCCGGACCCGCCGTGAACTGCGTTGCCCAAGGCGCGTACGTCACCGCCTGCCCCAAGATCAGGTGGGTGAAGAGCGCCACTGCCACGAAGACGGTGCCGGTGACGTAGGCCGCCCCCACCGCCGCGCGGCGCAAGCGTGAAGGCGCATTCGTGGTGCGCAGGAGGGCGTCGCTCAGGTGAAGGTAGGCCGCCGGCACAAAGGCGATGCCGAGCCACTGGAACTTGAGCCAAATGGGCGCGGCCGAGTTGATCCGCTCGGGCGGCAAGGTGGAGAGGATGACATCACCGACAAAGACAATCGTCATGAAGCCCATCAGCACTGCGAAGGCCTGGGCCACGGAGTTGCGGAGATTGTGGGTCAGGATATAGACGAAGAGCGAGAAGACCAGAATCAGGTTGGCGGCAGCGAAGACCAGATTCAGGACGTTGAGGATAGATTCGACTGTCGGAAACTCCATGGCCCAGGATCCGGAAGCGCTGATAGATACTGAAAAATCGATGCGGCACTCAGCCTTCAGCATTTGGCATTGAATCTGCACTCATCGCGGGCGCTAAGCGAACCAGAGGGCAAAATAGTAGGTCACGACCGCGGTGAAAAGCAAACTGTCGAGACGGTCGAGCAAACCCCCGTGACCCGGGATGAGTGACCCACTATCCTTCACCCCCACCCGTCGCTTCAACATGCTCTCGGCCAGGTCGCCGTAGACAGCCGCCGGGCCGAGCAGCAGACCAAGCACGAAACTGCCAGCCGGAGAAAGGCCGAGCAACCACCATGCCAGAAGTGCCGTCACCACGAGGCCGAGGCTCCACCCCCCCAAGACTCCCTCCCAAGTCTTCTTCGGGCTGTACTGCGGTGAGAAGGGATGGTGGCCGAAGAAGCGGCCGGCGAAGTAGGCGCCGGTGTCGGTTGCCCACGTCGCAAGCAGCACGATCATGACCCACCACAGCCCATCCGGTCGCCCGCGCAACTCGACGGCGTGGGCCAGCGGCCAGCCAATGTACAGGGCCCCCGCGGTGGTTAAGGCCCAGCCCTGGAGCTTCCCCTCGGCTTCAGGGCTTGCCAGCTCCCAGAGCAGACCGCCGAGAACTAGCACCACCACCGCGAAGGCTTGCAGCCGGCGATCAACCCCATTCGCTCCGATCAGCATCAGCGCGAACGCAACTGCACCCACAACCGCGAGCGGGCGAAAGCCGCCAGCCCGCATCATCTGGTAAAACTCCCACAGGGCCACCCCACCCGCCACAGCAACCAACACGAGAAAGAACAAGCCGCCCTGCCAGACCAGCAGGGCGACTATGGGAATCAGCGCGACAGCGCTGAGGAGACGCGTCGCGAGCATCGTGGGTGGTTAGGAGCCATTCTTTGCCGGAGGCAGTCGTCCAAAACGTCGCTCACGACGAGCAAATTCTTGAATGGCTTTCCGCAGTTCCTCTTTGTCGAAATCGGGCCAGTAGGTCGGTGTTGAGTAGATCTCAGCATAGGCTGCCTGCCAGATCAAAAAATTGCTCAGCCGGTGCTCGCCACCGGTGCGAATAATGAGGTCGGGGTCGGGTGAGGCCGCCGTGTAGAGATGGCGGCTGAACGTCGCCTCGTCGAGAATATCGGGATCGACGCCCTCGCGGATGAGTGCGCGGGCAGCATCCAGGATTTCAGCGCGGCCACCGTAGTTGAAGGCGACGTTCAGGATCAGACGGCGGTTGGAGCGCGTGCACTCGACAGCGCGCCGGATCTTCTTGAGGAGTTCGGGACGAATCCCTTCCGTGCGGCCAATATGCCGGATCTGCACGCCTTGCTTGTCGAGGGCATCCAGTTCACGGTCGATGACCCGCTCCAGGATGCTCATCAGACCATTGACCTCTTGCGCCGGGCGCTGCCAGTTCTCGGTCGAGAAGGCGTAGATCGTCAACTCCTTGACGCCAAACTCGACACAGGATTCGAGAATTCGGCGCAGGTTTTCCGTGCCGGCACGATGCCCGGCCAGCCGCGGAAGACCACGCTGCTGCGCCCAACGCCCGTTACCATCCATGATGATCGCAACGTGCCGGGGAACGCGGGTCAGGTCGAGGTCCGAGGCCTGCACGTTCTCTGCCATACTGTTGCTGCTCCATACCACCCGGACGAGCGAAACGTAGCCTCCGACAGAACTGGTCGCCGGGTCAACCACTCCCTGGAACGCGATACCTGCTGGATGAAAGCCGGTGTGAGTCCGAGATGCCGGCCGCGCACCGGACTCCCCCTTAGACCTCCAGGATCTCGTCTTCTTTGGCTTTCCCGACCTGGTCAACCTCGGCGATGTATCGGTCAGTCAGCTCTTGCATCCGATCGCGCGCCCGGTAAAGCTCGTCCTCACTGATCTCGCCTTCTTTCTGGAAGTCCTGCAGATCAGAGAGTGCGTCGCGACGAACATTGCGGATCGCCACACGCGCCTCCTCGAGGCGCTTCTGGACCTGTTTCACCAAATCCCGGCGGCGCTCCTCGGTCAACTGGGGGAGAACGAGGCGAATCACCTTGCCATCGTTGCTGGGGTTGAGTCCCAGGTCCGACTCCAGGATCGCACGCTCGATGGAGCGGAGCGAGCTCTGATCCCAGGGCTTAATCATCAGCATGCGTGCCTCGGGGGCGGAGATGGTCGCGAGTTGATTGACGGGTGTCGGCGCGCCGTAGTAGTCCACCGTGATACGATCGAGGAGTGCAGGTGAAGCCCGGCCGGTCCGGATTGCGCGGAGGTCATGCTCCAGTGCATCCACCGCTTTGCGCATGCGATCTTCGGCATCGCCCATGACTTCCTTGATCATGCCAATCCCCTTTTCCTGGAGATGGATGCTGACTGACGAATGCGACCCTCGACGGTCCGGACTCAGCCCTCAACACCCATCTGTGAGCTAATGGTCGTTCCGACATCCTCACCTTTGACGACACGCTCGATGCTGCCGTCCTTCCAGAGGTTGGTGACGACAATCGGCAGATTGTTATCCATGCAGAGGGTCAACGCGGTCGAATCCATCACCCCGACGCGCAGGTTGAGCGCTTCTAAGTACGTCAGGTGGCCAAATCGGCGGGCATCTGGATTTCGGAATGGATCGTCCTCGTAGACCGCATCAACCTTGGTCGCCTTGATGAGCACCTCGGCATCAATCTCCATCGCACGGAGCGCCGCCGCCGTATCGGTCGTGAAGTAGGGATTGCCGGTACCGGCAGCCAGAATGACGATGCGCCCCTTTTCGAGGTGGCGGATCGCGCGGCGGCGGATGTAGGGCTCGGCGACGGCCTTCATCTCGATTGCGGTCTGGACCCGGGTATCGAGGCCGATGCGCTCGAGCGCATCCTGCAGCGCCAGGGCGTTGAGGACCGTGGCGAGCATGCCCATGTAATCGGCTGTCGCCCGGTCCATGCCGCTCTGCATGCCGATGTTGCCGCGCCAGATATTGCCCGCACCAAGGACGACCGCCACCTGGACGCCCAGATCGCGGACGCGCTTGATCTTGTGAGCCAATTCCGCGACTTTCCCCGGGTCGATGCCAAAACCACCCGGAGTGGCGAGGGCTTCACCGCCGAGCTTCAAGAGAATCCGCTTATACTTCAGCCCGGACATGTCTCGGCTCCTCAAAGAGGAACGCTGAATGACGAGTCACGAACGACGAACAGTCGCATTCATGCTCCATGATTCAGCATTCTCCCGTCAGCCTCCAAGCTCGTAGCGCGTGAAGCGACGGATCACAATATTCTCGCCAAGCTGGGCAATCGCTTCCTGAACAAGCTGGCCGATCGCCTTGGATGGTTCCTTGATGTAGGGCTGCTCGTAGAGCACGGTCTCGGCGTAGAACTTGTTGAGGCCCCCCTCGACAATCCGCGGGATGATAGTCTCGGGCTTCCGCTCCTGGCGGGCTCGCTCGGCCAAAACCTCGCGCTCGCGCTGCACTTCCTCTTCGGGAACATCCTCCCGGCGCACCCAGCGCGGGTTGGAAGCGACGACCTGCATCGCCACGTCACGGGCCAACTCCTGAAATTGAGGGGTGCGGGCCACAAAATCGGTCTCACAATTGATCTCAACCAGCGAGCCATACTGATAGTTGCTGTGAATATAACTGGTGATGACGCCTTGGCTCACCTCGCGGCCGGCCTTCTTGGCAGCCTTGGCAAGCCCCCGCTCGCGGAGATAATCGATCGCCTTCTCAATATTGCCACCACTCTCCTCGAGTGCTTTCTTGCTCTCCAAGATACCAGCCCCGGTGCGCTCGCGCAATTCCTTGATCATGTCGGTCGTAATAGCCACAAGTCTTTCCTCTCGTCATTCAGTGTAATTGCCATGCAACGACGGCCGCCACCTGGGGAGTCTCAGCGTGGACGGCCGTCGCCGTGAAACATCCTCATCTCCGGGCCGGGCAAACTGGAGGACCGCCCGCGATGTGCCGGTTAGAACTTACTCCTCGTCACCCTCGTACTCTTCGTCCTCGTCCTCGTCCTCGTCCTCGAATTCCTCGTACTCTTCGAATTCCTCGTACTCTTCGAAGTAGTCCTCGGGCTCGTCGGTGGGGCTGAAGACACGGCGGCTGGTATCGGCAGCCTTGAACTCCTCGCGCTCGCCAAGCTCTTCAACGTAGGCAGCCTCACGCATCATGACGCCTTCTCCGGCGGCATCCGCGATGTAGCCGGTGATGAGCTTGATGGCGCGGATCGCGTCGTCGTTGCTCGGGATCACGAGGCCGATCGGGGCCGGATCGCAGTTGGTATCCACCATCGCGATGATCGGGATGGTGAGGGTATTGGCTTCCTTGACCGCGATGTCCTCGCGCCGTACGTCGATCACAAAGAGCATGTCGGGAAGCGTGTCCATGTTCTTGATGCCACCCAGCCGGCGGTTCAGTTTCTCGATCTCGCGCTCGGCCTGGAGCATCTCTTTCTTAGGCAGGAGGACCAACTCCCCGCGCGACTTCCGAGCCTCGAGATCGCGCAGATACTTCACCCGGCGGCGAATGGTAGCGAAGTTCGTCAGCGTCCCGCCGAGCCAACGCTGATTCACGTAAGGCATCCCGGCCCGCTCCGCCTCACGGGCGATGATTTCCTGGGCCTGGCGCTTTGTGCCCACGAAGAGAATCACGCCCCCGTCGGCGGTCAAATTTCGGACCCGCTGGTAGGCCTTCTCGAGCTGTTCGAGGGTCTGGGCCAGATCGATGATGTGAATGCCGTTGCGCTCCGTGAAGATGTAGGAGCGCATCTTCGGGTTCCACCGCCGCGTGCGGTGGCCAAAGTGAACGCCTGCCTCAAGCAGGCTCTTCATACTAACGTCAGTTGTTGCCATGAAAAGCGATTCCTCCGATTTTCGTTTTGATCGTCCGTCCCCTTCTTTCCAAAGCGGAACCTTAGCCCGTCCACTGCACGGTCGCTCAGGCACGACCACTTCGGTCAAGGGACGTGCGTAATTGTGGCCTGTTTCGGCCAAGCATTGAGTATAGCAGAACGAGCAGGACGGAGCAAGTTTGGAGCGCGACCGGAGTGCACACCCGAGCACCGGGCGAGCAGAAGGAAGACCCAAAAGGCGCCAGGAACGCCAAAGATCAGCGCGGGCCTTTTCACTTCTTCGCTCTGGCCTGGCCGGAAGAAGCTGCGTTCCCTCGTGGATGTGACGGGGATGGAATCAGAGCCTCGACCGGCCGTCAGTCGTCGATGGCATGGCTCACTTTCCGTAAAAGTGGCGCGTACGCGCCACTTTTACGGAAATATGAACACATCATCCAGTCGTCAACGGTCGGGTGGAAGCCACGCCCGCCCCGCCGGCGACTGACGGCTGAAAGTTGCGTACTTACTCGGCGGCCGGCTTGTACGCCCGGAACGTCAGGCTGATCGCCTTTACGCCCGGGAAGGCCGCCGAGACCCGCCGGCCGGCGATCTCGACGTCTTCGAAGCCGGCCGCGCGCACCTTTTCCAGGTACGTCTGTTCCTCAATCGCCCCGCCGATGCAACTGGCCCACAGTTCGATACTCTTGCGCGCGAATGCCGGTAGCGTCCCTTCGGTCACAATATCGGACACGGAGAGCCAGCCGCCCGGCTTCAAAACGCGGTAGGCCTCGCGAAAAACGGCATCCTTGTCGGCCGACAGGTTGATAACGCAGTTGGAGAGAATCACATCGACCGATTCGTCCTCCACTGGCAGAGCCTCAATGTAGCCCTGGCGAAACTCGGTGACGTCGGCAAGGCCCAGCCGCTCGGCATGCCGCCGCGCCAACGCCAGCATCTCGTCGGTCATATCCACGCCGATGACGCGGCCTGCCGGCCCATCTGCCCCGGCCACCCGCCGCGCGGCCAGGAAGGCGGCGAAGCCCGCCCCGCTCCCGAGGTCGAGGACGACCTGTCCGGGCTGCAAGGCCGCGAGGGCGGTTGGGTTGCCGCATCCCCACGACGGCGGTACCTCATCCGCCGAGTTGACCGGCAACTCCTCCACCGGTATGGTCTCGGCGCCACAACAACCGCTGGAGACTGGCGGCACGCCGCAGCTTGATGCCCGGACCGCCGGGCCTCCACAGCACGCCTCCTCCCTCGCCCTGGCCACCGCGGCCCGCGCCTGGGAGGCGTAGTGGTCGCGAACCCGCTCCCGGGTCGTCCGGACCTCGCTTGGGTTTCCGTCCTCCTGGGCCGCGTGGGTGGAACCGGTATTCGTTGCGCTGTTCATTGAATCCTCCATCGTATTTTTACGATTGGTTGGGGAAAAAGAAAAGGCTTCCGAGATCCAGAAGCCCGGAGAGATCAAGGACAACACGCCAGGGCGAGTTGTTGGGCAAATTCGTTCACCTGGGTTTGGAACCACTCGAGCGTTTCCAGATCCAGACAATAACACGTGGCCGGCCCCTCGATTTCGCCCCGAATCAGGCCGGCGTCGCGGAGGACCTTGAGGTGCTGGCTCACTGTTGATTGGGCCAGCTCGGCAAACTCAACGAGATCCCCAACAATGCACTGCGGATGCTCGACCATGTAGCGCAGCATCCTGAGGCGAACGGGATTGCTGAGCGCCTTGAAGATCTGGACCAGGCGCTCCTCGTCGGGAGGAAGAATCGCTCGTTTCATTCCGGCCTGTTGCCTGACAATCTGCCGATGAGTTGAAGGCATTGCACTATATCGTAATTATACGATAAAGAGGATCTCTGTCAAGGGGTGAGCCAGGCAGTTGCGGCGAAATCACCCCTATGGGGTATGCCCTGCGACCACCGGACGGCACCACGCGCAGAGGCACGCACGAAGCGCGGGTTTAGACCGCCGGATTCCCTGTGGTATGATGGTCGTCCCCGGCTACCGGGATTAAGAGGAGGCTCGTGATGCTCAACGAAGAGTTGCTCAGTATTCTGCGCTGCCCTGCCGACCAGGGCCAGCTGCAGTACGTGCACGGTAAATGGCTGGTGTGCCAGACCTGCGACCGCAAGTACCCCATCCGCGAGGACATCCCGGTCATGCTGATCGAGGAAGGCGATCGCTATCGCGACACGCCGGTAGAAGCTCTGCCGGACCCCGACGCCGAACAAGAGGAGTAAACTGAGCGCCAAACCTCGGCACTCTTCCCGGAGCACCGGTCAAGGAATCCTACAGGGGGTGGGAGAGAAGACTTCCGAAGTCTTGTTCGCAGCCGCTCCCCGCCGCGATCACGGTCGTCGGAGCGCGCCTTGAGCAAGCACGATCCCTACCAGAC
>DOUV01000352.1:0-476 GCA_003520455.1 Chloroflexota bacterium
CTCCCCCTGCCAGGGGGAGGGAGAACGGCTTTGTGGAGAATGAGGCGTGGCTGACGACAAGCGTTACCGGGTACACCCCTTGATCCGTCAACGGGCGCGCGAGCTGCGCCAGCCTCAGACGCCAGCAGAGGCCCGGCTCTGGCAATACCTGCGCCGCCGGCAACTAAACGGGTACTACTTCCGCCGTCAACACCCCATCGATCACTTCATCGTCGATTTCTACTGTGCCCAGGCCCGGCTGGTGGTCGAGGTGGACGGCGACGTCCACGCCCTCCAAGAAGAGTACGATCTCGCTCGGACGGAATACCTGGAGGCCTGTAGCTACCGCGTCATCCGTTTCACCAACCCAGAGGTCTTTCACACTCTTGAATCGGTCCTCGAACAAATTCTGAAAGCATGTGAGGAACGGGGAGATAGAGCGAACGATTTAGAATGAGTGCGCGGCGAGCCCTTCCCCCTCCCCCTGGAAGGGGGAG
>DOUV01000352.1:530-9521 GCA_003520455.1 Chloroflexota bacterium
GGGGGAGGGCCGGGGAGGGGGTCGAATCGACCCCCTCAAACCGCCCCATTCCACCCACTACGAACGGAAATCCATGGCCAATACGATTACTGCCATCAAACGACAAACCAACGAGACCCTGCGCAACGATATCTGGCGCGCCTGCGACATTTTGCGGCGCGACAACAACGTGGGCGGGGTGATGGAGTACACCGAGCACCTCGCCTGGCTACTCTTCCTGAAATTCCTGGACGAGGAAGAGAAAAAACGCACGACCGAGGCCTACTTGACCGATAAGCCCTACGAACGGGTTATCCCTGAGGATCTATCCTGGGACTCCTGGGCCGGTCCCCTCGTCCTCAACAAGTGGAAGGCAGACGAGCTGATCCAGTTTGTGCGCGGCCGCCTGCTGCCCGGTTTGGCGACCCTGTCCGGCTCGCCCCTGGCCCGAACAGTCGCCCGCATCTTCTCGGATGAGAGCGTCGGCGACCTGAACGTCGTGCGCAGCGTGCCCGTCTGCGCCTCTGGCTACAACCTCAAAGACGTGCTGGAGATCATCAACACCATCCGCTTCGACAGCGACACTGATATCTACACCATCTCAGAGGTCTATGAAGGCCTGCTCGAGCGGATGGGAAACGAGAACCGGATTGCCGGCGAGTTCTACACCCCCCGCCCGGTGATCAAATTCATGGTGGAGGTGATCGATCCTCAGATCGGCGAGACGGTGTATGATCCGGCGGTCGGTTCGGCAGGCTTTCTTGTGGCTGCTTACGACTGGATGAAGGACAAAGTGTGCACCGCCGCCCAGCGCGAGCTTCTCCAGCGCCAGACCTTCTACGGCCAGGAGAAGAAGGGGCTTTCCGCCCTGCTGGGCACGATGAACATGGTGCTGCACGGCGTCGCCACGCCGAACATCCGCCGCGCCAATACCCTGGAAGAGTCGATGACCGGCAGCGTCAGCGGGCGCTACGATGTCATCCTGACGAACCCGCCCTTTGGCGGTAAGGAAGGCCGGCACATCCAGGAGAACTTCACCGTCCGGGCCAACGCGACCGAGCTGCTCTTCCTCCAGCACATCATCAAGAAACTGAAACAGTCCCCCGTGAATGCCCGCGCCGCGATGGTTGTGCCCGAGGGCACTCTCTTCCGCGGCGGTGCCTTCGCTGAGGTGAAGAAGGATTTACTGGAGCAGTTTCATCTTTTCGCGGTGGTCAGCCTGCCACCCGGCACCTTCGCGCCTTACTCCGACGTGAAGACGGCTCTCCTCTTCTTCCAGCGCCCCGACGAGGTCCTGACCCATAATCCCCTGGCCCGCTACGAGACCTGGTACTACGAGTTGCCGCTGCCGGAGGAGTTGAAGAAATTCAGCAAGGGGAGCAAGATCCAGGACGAGCACTTTGCCGAGGCGCGCGAGATGTGGCGCCGCTGGCGCGCCTACCTCCGCGGCGAAGCCGGGCGCCCGTTCCCTCTGGCCGACGAAGTTCGTTCTGCCTGGCAGGCCCACCACAACGACGGCGCCCCCAAGCCGGCCGAGCCCTACACGTCGTGGGTCGAAACCCTCGACGACCTCAAGGCCCGCGGCTACGACCTCAGCGCCCGCAACCCCAACCAAGACGACCGGGTCACTCTTCCCCATCCCGCTGAACTCACCGCACGGCTTCTCGAGCGCACGCGCGAGTTACACAGTATTTTGGAGAATCTGCATGAAATGGTGAGTAATGGTGCGGAGGAATAATGGAATTGTGGGACTTGCCGTCCGAGTGGGAGTGGCGACAGGTACAGGAAGTTGCTGAAGACACGGAGAGACGCAACCCGAGACTAGATCCTGAGACCACATTCCGATATGTGGATATAAGTTCTGTAGATAACGAGAAAGGTGCGATTAAGACAGATGAAGCTCGCACCATTGTAGGACGTGAAGCGCCGAGTAGGGCAAGAAAGGTGATTAAGGTTAATGATGTAATTTTTGCCACTACGCGTCCTTATCTAAAAAATATTGCTCTGATACCGGCTGATTTAGATGATCAAGTGTGTTCAACCGGGTTTTGTGTTTTAAGAGCAAGACAAGGTGCTGCAGAACCAAAGTACATCTATTATGCTTGCCGATCCGACTTCTTTATCAATCAACTGTTACCTAAACAACGCGGCGCGAACTACCCCGCGGTCACGGATGGAGATGTATTCGATACGCGACTCCCAATTCCCTACCCCGAAAACCCCGCGCGCTCCCTCGCCGAGCAGCGCCGCATCGTCGCTCGCATCGAGACGCTCTTTGAGGAGCTGCGGGAGATGCAGCGGCTGAACAATGCGATCAAGGAGGATACGGGGCGGTTGATGGGGGCGGTGTTGGGGGAGGTGTTTTCCGATCTGGTAGCAAAGTATGAATGCGTTACAATCAAGCGGCTAAAGCAACAAGAGGCTTTGAGTATCACAGGAGGCGGTACGCCATCGACAGAAAAAACAGAATATTGGACTGGCAGTATACCGTGGGCCTCACCAAAAGATATGAAGACATGGCTTATTGGAGATACTCAGAAACATATCACGCAAGAGGCGATTGAGGAATCAAGTGCAAAACGTGTGAAGGCAGGCTCCATCTTAGTAGTAGTTCGTGGAATGATTTTAGCTCGCACCTGGCCAGTCGCTATTGCTCGTGTCGAATTAGCCATTAATCAGGACATGAAGGCTTTGACTCCTTGCGGAGAACTCGACGAGAGATTTCTCGGCTATATGCTGCGTGCTCTGACTCCAGAAGTGCTAGGGCGTGTTGAAACAGCGGCGCACGGGACAAAGCGCCTTCCAAGCGATGTTTTGGAAGCACTTGAAATTCCCCTGCCCGAGAGAACAGTACAGAAACGGATCGCTGTCTATCTGGAAAACGTCGAGTCGGAGATAAGGGCGATGCAAGACATCCAGGCCGATGACGAGCAAGCATTGCAGCACGTGGAACAGGCTATACTGATGAAGGCCTTCCGGGGAGAGCTATGAGTCATGCCGGATATCACTGGGACTTTTAAGCAAGTCCGCACCCTCTTCCAGCAAGCCGGCGAGCCGGAGGTACTTCCTTTTATCGAAGGGACAGGCTTCTTGCTCCTGCTTCTTCACCTTCTTGGCCGCGAAGGCCGAGACGAGTCTTGGAAGCGAACGAACCTCGGCTATTTCGATCAAGAGCGGAACTGCTATGTTGGGCCAGAGAATAGTCTCGAGAATACACGTGCGGCTATTGCGGAATGGTTTTACGCTGTTGACGATTCTGGGCAGCGCGAAAACGTACCTCTGCCGCCGGTGCGATTAGAAGAAGAACAACTTGAGAAGGCGCTGATGCTGCTGTACCGGCTAGAAGAGCCACGCGGTGACACCTTCAACCAGTACTTGCTTGCTCCACCTCATCTGGACAGCTTACTCCCCGGTAAACGTTATCCTACTCCCCGCCATATTGTTGAGCACATGACGCGATTGCTCTCCCCGGAGGCCGGCGGATGTATCACCGACCTCGCCTGCGGCAGCGGAAGCTTCCTCGTGGCAGCTCATCAGGTCGCAGGCGCTCTCAGAGCCGTCACCGGCTTCGAAATCTCCGGTCCCTGGACACGCCTCGCGTGGACGAACGCGATCCTCCACGATATTCCCCCGGAGCGGCTGCGCCTGTACGCTCGCAACAGCTTCCGTGGCGAGACCCAAGCTGATGAGCGGGATCTCTACGATGGCGTGCTCATGAATCCGCCCTTTGGTATTCGTGAGGATCCCGCGCTCCTTGCCCGAGCCCTTGGTGACGATTGGCGAACTACCAGCAGTGAGGTTGCGTTGACGGCCCTTGCCCTCCGTCGCTTGCGTGTGGGCGGCAGAGCAATAGTGCTGGTTCCATCGGGCGTTCTCTTTCGCGACAGCACCGCGGAGCGAGAACTTCGCCGTCAACTGGTCGAGGAACAGACGCTACGCGCTGTCATCACCTATCCAGAAGATGCTTTTCAGCCATTCAGCGGCATTCAGACTCACAGTCTTCTCTTCCGAAAGTCGGCCCCCCTGGCTGATCACCCAATCTGGCTTTTCTTTATCACGCGGGACGGGCGCCTGGGTGCCAAAAACCGTCACGACGATGAATACGAGCCAAACCAGTTGCCGCTCGTTGAAGCAGTTGTGCTGGGCCAGGGCAACTCTATAACTGCCCCGACCGGCGAATCTGCGATTCATCTCACGTGGATCCCCCGCGTACAAGATGCCGTCGGCCAACCGTCCGAGGGGTATCACGTTCAGGTCGACGCATCCCATGCCCTCAAGTCACTTGTAACTTTGCGACACCCCGCTGGCGGGCACCTGGCCCACTGGCTCACTATCCAGCAATCCATCACTGACACTGATGGCTCGCCTCCCCCCTTGGACCACTTGGTCATAGTGCGCGAGAATGCCGAGGCAGAACCAACGGCTTGGTGGCCATCGGGAGAGCCTTCGACCTCCGTAACCTGGATAGTGGAAGATGACGCGGCGTGGCCAGAATCCTACTGGACGGTGAAACTGGATGACAAGGGCGATGAAAAGAAGAGTTGGTGGCGCCTTTACCCACCTGATGATAACACTGGCTGGCGCCTCACAGAAAACAGAGATAATACTGGTGCGTTGGTAATCCTCGACAACCCACCCGATGTCCCCGATCACCGTGTATTGCTCTTTGACGAGCATGGCGCCGTGATAGCTACCAAAGCCGCATCCAACCGGGGTGAGTTGGAAAGGAATACAAAGGATGCGCTCGCTGTTTATGGCGCGGATAGCACACTGGTAGGTTATCTTTGGGATTTGGACGAATTGGTCGGAGAGGGAGACGCGGCCGAGCACCAGCCACGCGGCTTTCTGCTGTTGCTCACTCAACCCGAGGCGTCCTTTCCGATCGTGTCCCAGAGCGCGACCCAAGTGCGCGCCGACGTCGTCCGCAGTTTTTTCGCCGAGTTGCGCCAGGTATCATCAGGGGATGGTGAGACTCTCCGGGGCGCGCTTCTCGGCGAGATCGGATCAGAGGGCCAGGTACAACGCGTCCAATTCTGGTTCGCCGACCAGCCTCCCTGGCGATCTCGCCATCAGCAGGTGCGTGGCCTGTGCCTGGATGCTACCGGGCAGATACTTGGTCTGCTGCTCCCCGCGGTTTCCCTACAGACCGGCGATGCTTCTGCCTATGACCTGCAACCGCGCAGTCACCTTCCTGTCAGTGGAGTAGCTGATACGGCAGAGCGCGACCCCGCTCGCCTGTTGACCCGCATCAGGAAGAACCAGCACCGCCTGCATCGCCATCTTGACTTCATGCTCGGTATCATCGAGCAGTCTGCCTCAACCTCGGTCGAGATGCCGCCTCAGCTTGCCAACGTTGACCTACCATCTGAATTGTTGGACGAGCAACAGCGTAGTCTCTGGCGACAAATCCAAGAGGACTCGCAAGCGGACGACCACACCTTATTCACAGCCAATACCTTCATCCCAACGATAGGAGCGAATAGTCAGCACCAGACCACTATCGAGCAAAATCTGGAGCTGTTCGTTGCCTTGGGCGTTATTGTCCCAGTCTGGGTACAGGACGCTCTCTACTACCGTCGCATCACGGAAAGTGATATCTGGCCTGCCGAGGGGAAAGCTTGATGAAACTGATTCGCTTCAAGATTGAAAATCACTTTGTCCTAAAAGGGCTCGATATCACGTTTGGTGAGTTTCAGGATAAATCTCCCATCACGGGCAAAAGGCAGACGTACGCAATCGACTTCCTCGTCGGTGTGAACGGCACCGGCAAATCTACCGTTCTCCGGTTACTTGCAGCTATCTTCAAAGCGATCGAGAGTGGAACGCTAGACGGAGATATCCAGACTGGGTTCGAGTTGGAGTATTTCCTCCGCGATCCGAAGAAAAAATCTGACCAACGAGTCGTGATCCGGCATCGAACGGGCGATTTAGATACTGAGGGGACAATAGTCGAGTTGGATGGTGGCCGAGCCTCGCTGGACGATGTGCTCCCCAGGCATATTGTGATCTTAACCTCGGGCGATGAGGAATCCTGGCGTACGACCCTGAAGGGACCAGCGGCATCGACTGATGCTGATGGCGCTGCCCTCAGGCTTCCGGTCACAGAGCGTTATCAGAGAGAGCTGCCCGGATATCTGCCCAAGCCAAAGATCCAGGAAGAGCAACAACAAGCCTCCGAGAGTCGCCTTCTCTTCGTTCAGCAGCAACATCTTCCACTGGCCACACTCTGCGGTCTCATTTCACATTACGCCACGGTAAAAGCGGAGTTTGAAAGGCTAGAACAGGCTGGCGAGTCAAAGAAGGTGGAGGATATAACGGGACCCCTCAGTCTGATTCTTGAAGAGAGCAACATCAAATCAATGGTCGGCTTCTCCCTCCGCTGCCGCCTCTATAAGGAATTGACCCAATCAACCCTCCACGAAACAGTGAACCATCTTCAGCGCCTCGCCACGCGGACAATCCGGCAAGGACCGGACCGCCTTCTCGTCTTTTTGGGCGAACCGCACCAACTGGCGAAGCGCATTACCCAAAACCCCGAATTGGGCCGCGATCTGGAGCTTTACAGTGCCCTTGCCCCGCTTGTCATGCCTGATGAGTACGGCAATCAAGTATTGCAGGATATCAACATATTCCTGCAACTTTATCCTCCCGTGAAGTCACAGAAAGACCGACCTTCTGCGCCGCCTCTTCATCTTTTTAAGTGGCTGAGCGATGGCGAGCGCAACTTCCTAAGTCGCATGGCCCTCATGTCCCTGCTCACCACTGCCGACACCCTCGTTCTCCTCGATGAACCTGAGGTACATTTCAACGACTACTGGAAACGACGGATTGTCAAGCTGCTCGACAGCGTGATGGGAGAGCACTACGTCCACGCGCTCATAACCACGCACTCCAGTATCACCGTGACAGATGCCTTAAGCAAGGATGTTGTAAAATTGGTTCGCTCGGGCGTCTATACTACCAAGTCGGAGCCACCCGCTGTCGAAACGTTTGGTGCCGACCCGAGTGACGTGATGATCCATCTTTTTGATGCGCCCTTCGCCACCGGACAGTACAGCGTTGACGAGATCCTCAGCCTCCTACGTGGAGAGGGTCCCATCACCAGCCAACCTCGTCGTGAGCGAGAGATCGAAAAGCTTGAAGGCACAATCGATAAGATTGCACCGGGCTATTTCCGCTTCCGCATGCGAGAAAAAATCCATCGCCTCCGTGCCGGCTCATAGGGAACTCTATGCTGCACCCGCTTACCCTTCCGAGTGAAACCTGGAAATGGCTTTCTTGTCTCGTGCGCGCACAGCTCGGGGTGCTCGAAGCCGCCCTTCATCTTCCTTCCTGCGATTCTGCTAACTTTGGACAGTGCTTGCAAGATAATCTTCCTGGTCTTCTTGCCAGGCAACCGTATTTTCATTGCCATGCCCCTGGAGTAACCCAATGGGTGCTGAATAAAGATGCGTTGGTCAGTCACCTCAAAACCTTTGCGACGCACGCCGACCGGGCGATAGCAGAAAAGCGCTGGCTGGTTCAAGCCATGAAACATGACATTTGGCTGTTGTACGCATCGAAACGCCAAGGATTACTAAAAGTCTACCTTGACCCCGAACATCCACTGCCCGCCAAGTTAGCATCGGCCGAGGCTCACCGCCAATGCTATAATGCCTTACCCTCAAGTGGGCGTCGCAGGAGCGAGAACTCTCCTTTTCCGCTCTGGCTGGAGGCTGCCAAGAAATTTCTCCTCTATTTCTACGACAACCTCGACAATACCCAGCGAGCCATCTTTCCCGATCACCGGAATCAAAGAACAACGAATTACACGCGCCAGGAGTTCTTCGAAGCCTTTACTCGGAGTAATCCTTGCCAGTACGTCTGTCCCGTGTGCGATAATTCAGGCTATCGAACCGTTTCTTCAGCGGGACAATACTACGGCGACATCGAGCACTACCTCCCCAAAAGCATCTATCCTCATTTGTGCGTTCACCCGTTCAACTTGGTTCCGGTTTGTAAACTGTGTAACCAGGCCATAAAGGGTGACCAAGATCCATTTCGGGCTGAACTTGAAGGAGGCGATCGATACAAGCTCTCGGATCTTTTTCTGCCCTATCATACTGAGGCCGTGCTTGGTCGACGCGCAATCGTCAGAGTTCGTTGGAGCGACAAGGCTAGTGACCAGGGGCTTCCTGACAAGGATTATGTGCTTCGTCGGCGACGGGACGGTACTGAAGAGCGAATAAGATTGAAATCAGCGTACTTAGATCTTGAAGCGCGCCCTGTTGGCATTGATCTTAGCACCCACTTCAAGCTCTTCAGCCGCATCTATGATATTCCTGGTCGCTGGGAAGCGCTGATTGACGAAATCTGTGACGCTCTTTTCCGCCGGATCCGCCAGGTCTTTGCCGATGATTTGGTAACCGATCCCGACGTATTGAAAAGTACCGCCTATATCAAGAACAAGCTCGATTGGCTACTCGCCTTCATCGATGAGTTTCAAGGTAGCGCCAACTACGCATATCCTGCCAAATGGTGGCTAACTCAATTAATCATAGACTATGTAGACAACAATGTTGACAGTCAAATAAATCCATTGTTAAGAGAGATAGAAAGCTGGAAAGTGCCGGGGAATGACTCCAAGAGGAATTTTGGAGAGCGCGCGCAAAGAATTAAAGCATGCTACTCCGACCCAATTGCCACAATTCCAGATCTTGATAGATAGCAGGTAGCAAGCAGCAAAAGCATTCCTTCGTTGACATAGGTCGCTGCGACACGGTTAATTGCTATTTTCCAGGTGCTACTTGCTATTCCGTGAATCAAGAGCGTGTTCTGAAGTCATGAAGACCACAGCAGATGAGCATGAGAGCATGATGAATATCATCGTGCCAAAAGCGCAATACCCTACGGAATAGACGACCTAGGGAGAGCGCTTAAGGCCCTCTTGTTTAATATGGTGACGACATCACGGGAAAAGGGGCGATGGAGATAATCAGCGAGAGTAGTTAGCCAATGTCGCGGGATTTTCCA
>DOUV01001055.1 GCA_003520455.1 Chloroflexota bacterium
TTCATGTCGGATGACCCACTAGTGGCAAGACCAATTGGTTCAAATAAGCAGGCGACTTCTGTGGCATCCTTGAAGAGACCAATCACCAAGGAGCCGAGGAGCCGCCTCATGGGATACAGACTACGCGAGATCGAAGCGGGATGCAAATTCAGCCAGGAACTGAGGTTGGAAGCCATCAGCCAAGCGGTGTCAACCGAGACGGTCGCGGCGGGGCTGGAGGCCGACGGGGTGGGGGCCGAACGGGAACGCAAGCTGAACCTGCTGGTGACGGTCTTTCTGGTGATTGGCATGAAGCTGTACAGTCATCTGCGCGTGGGCGCGGTGCTGGCGAAACTGGCGAAAGGCTTACGCTCCATCTGGCCGGATCCCGACTCCCCCGTGGCTGGCGAGAGTGCGATGAGCTACCGGCGCTCTCAGGTGGGGTGCGCCCGCTGGCGGCCTTGTTTCATCAGGTCTGTCAGCGGCTGGCGACGGAGACCACGCGCGGCGCGTTTCTGGGGGGGCTGCGGTTGATGGCGATTGACGGCACGGTGGAAGCAGCCCCCGACACGCCTGAGAACGTGGCGGTCTTTGGGCGCCAGGTGGGTCATCGTGGCGCGAGTGCCTTTCCCCAGATTCAGGCGGTTTACCTGGCCGAGTGCGGGACCCAGGCCATTGCCGATGCTGGGTTCTGGCCCTACCGTACCAGCGAGCGGGTGGGGGGCTTTCGAATGTTGCGCTCGGTCAAGCCAGACATGCTGGTCATGTGGGATCGTGGCTTCTACGAGTACGATCTGTTCGCCCAGACGCGCCAGCGCAGCGCGCAGGTCCTGGCCCGGCTGCCGGCCTCCGCCCGGCCTAAGCACGTGCGCCCCTTGCCGGACGGTTCGTCTCTAGCCTCTATCTCCCCTTCGGACTACCAGCGCCGCCAGCGGGGGGAGCAGCTGCTGGTGCGCATCATCGAGGACACCCTCACCGATGCGGCCCTGCCGGGCTATGGCGAGACCCATCGCCTGATCACCACCCTCTTGGATCACCGCACCTTCCCGGCGCTCGACTTGGCCGGTACCTCCCATGAACGCGGGGAACTCGAACTGGTCATTGATGAGACTGATACCCACCAACGCGTGGCCGGACGCCCCGTGCGCAGCTTGAAGCCCGTTGGGGTGATCCAAGAACGCTACGGCCTGCTGATCGCTCACTATGCCGTCCGCGCGCTGAGGCACTAGGCGGCCCTGGACGCTGATCTCGATCCTGACCGCCTCAGTTGCGTGCAGGCCCTCGAAGTCATTCGCGACGCCATCCCGGAGTTTCACATGACCGCCCCTGATCACCTGCCGGCGCTCTGGACGCGCCTGCTGCGCGATCTCGCCGCCCGTCCGTTGCCGCCCAGGCGGCTGCGCTCCAATCCGCGGGTCGTCAAACGCAAGATGTCCACCTTCAAGCTCACGCGCCCGCACCATGATCGCTGGCCACAACCTGCGGCGCGCTCCTTCCGCGCGGCGCTGGCGCTTATTTGAACGGTAATAAGTCCTAATGACCCACCGCTGTCAGAACGGCAACGACAACGGCCGCTAGAAAGGAACGGCAGGAGCGGGCTCGCACAAGGCCAGGGTCGGTTCATACTGGCGGAGCAGCTCCAGATAGTGCTGCACGACGCTGGGGGTCAGGCCAGCCAGGATCGGCAGCTCGGCGGGCGGGAATGTCTGGGCCAAGGTGCGCCCCTTGTGATAGTCCGCGAGATAGCGATCAACCGCATCCTGGGAATGATTCAAAGCCCGCGCGATCTGGGCGGGGGAGTCGTGGCGCAGCCAGCGGCGAACGACCTCGGCTTGGTGAGTGACGGCGGGCCCAATATCGTGGACCGTGCCACGGGTGGGAACGATCTCCCCCGTCTCAGCTTGATAGGCGCGCAAGCGCGTTCCAATGGAGCCCTCCGACAAGCCGCTCAAGAGGCTCAGGTCCAGATGGCTCAAGACGCCGCCCTGCTGATAGGCTTCGTGGCACCAGCGCCCAAAGCGCGCCCGATGAAAGGCTGGGCGCGCCTGGCGCGCGCGCGCGTTGCCCAACTGGGGGTCTGTCAGCAGCTTGACTTCTTTCTCGGTAACCACCGTCAGTTGCACCGGGAGCCAATCGCCAGGGGCCAGCCCTGTGCGCTGCCCGCGGCGCTCGAGACAGACGGCCAACCAGACGATGGTCTTGGGCGGCACCCGTTCCGGCGAGCAGCGTTCGAGGGTGGCGAGCAGATCATCGACGATCGCCCGGGCAATGACGGGACCATGGGTGTCGCCGGACTCGGTCAAGAACTTAGGCACCAGCAACTCTGGCAGGTTGCGCTTGTTGATGCGCGCTTCGGTCTAGGTTGGGGCGGGCTTCATGGCAACCAGGCCCCCCTTTTGATCTCGGCTGGCGCCGCCGTCGCTTCGTCTGGCGTGCTCAGAACGTGGCGCAGGCGCTCGTTGTCGTGGCCGGCCGCTTCATATAAAGCAACGTATTCGCCAATCAGCCGCTCTGAAAAGCCCGTACTCTGCCGAATCTCGGCCACGTCCAGACCGCGGGCCGCCAGCCGAGCAACCCGCTGGAAGTCACGACAGGAGCGCTCAATGGAGCTGATCGCATGCCACCGACGCTGCTTGATCTGACTGGAGGTGGAGCCCGCCAGCCAATCGCTGACGATCTGGCGCTTGTGGCTGACCCCACGCCCGATGGCCTTCACCTGCCCGCGGGTCGGCACGTCCACACCCGCCGCCCGCAACTGGGCCACATCGCGTTTGATGCTGCTGCGGCTGCTGCACACCAGCCGCGCCAGGTCTTCCTGGCTCAGCAACGCCCCTTGCTCCTGAGCCTCGCGCGTCAGCCGTTGGATCTTGCTCCGCCGCAGGGCCGCTACGCCGTGACGCAGCGCTTCCAGATCATCCTCGCTGTCCAGCGTCAGGGGAATCGCCACCCGTCCGCACGCCTCAACGGTCTGCCCCGGCGGCTCATGCGCGCTCACGGCCAGAAAGGTGATCTGGCCCACATCGCGCTTCAGCCCCAGGTAGCGCTCGAAGTACCGCCGCATCTGCTCGAACTGCGTCCGCGCCATAAACGGCGCCAGGTTGAAATCCCGACTGATCTGCTCGATGATCGCTTCTTCCGGCGACTTGGCCGCCAGTCGGTTCAGGACTGCTTCTTCCATTTGTTTCCCTCCGTGCTTGTGCGCTAGCGTAAGTTTTGTGCGACCAGAGGCCAAAGCGTTCAAGCGGGCTCCGGAAGGCAACTTTCGAACAACGGTAGCGGTAATTGGAGCGCCCAGGGACCAGTTTGAAGACAGTGACCGGCATAGGCACTCTGGCTGGTAAAGACGAGCTGGTAGCCGTCGGGCCGAAGGGAAACCCAGGCGGAGGTATGGGCGCCCACGTGCACGAACTCTTTGACAGGGGCGGCAGATGGCGTCCCGGTCGAG
>DOUV01000597.1 GCA_003520455.1 Chloroflexota bacterium
CGCATCCCCCGCCCGCCAACGCCAGCGGGGACGACCCGGCGGTGATCCGGTACAGCGGCGGAACGACCGATCTGCCGAAGGCAGTTATGTTAAGTCACCGGAGTCTGCCGGCGAACATCATGGTCCAGACCCGCCACCGGTTCAGCGCCGCCGCGGAAGGACGCGAGCGTACCCTGGTCGTTGTCCCGTTCATCCACGCGAAGGCGTGCTAAACCACTGCCACTCGAGTGAGGAGACCCATGGCGCTTGACCTTGAGCTCTACCGGCGCGAGATCCTCGTCCAAAAGCATCCCCCCGTGCGCCTCAGTGTGGTGGACATAGCGCCGGATGCCGTGCGCCGGACGCTGCTCTGTTTACATGGGTTTGGCGGCCGGGCCGCCCAGTGGGAGCGCCAGATTCAGTTCTTTGCCGATGAACACCGGGTGATTGCTCCCGACCTGCGTGGCCACGGGGACAGCGATCGCCCCAACAGTCGCTACGATGTTGCGACCCTTCTGGCTGATCTCGATGCGCTGCTCGATGCGGTTGACGCGCCAGAACGCCTGATCGTGCTTGGGCATAGCTTCGGAGGGGCACTGGCGGTGGAGTTCGCCTTGCGCCATCCAACGCGGGTCGAACAACTGGTGCTGGTCGCCCTGGCCGCCAACCTCCGTCTGAACCCGCTGCTGGCCGCGCTCTGGAAACTGCCGGCGCCCCTGCTCGAGCGCATCCGCCGGCTGCTGGCCCGCCACTTCTCTGCACCCGCTTTTGTCTTGAAGCGCACCTACGACCAGGCGATGAGCCCGTGGGCGGGCGAGACGCGACTCTGCCAGCTGCAGGCGTCAACGTTGGTCATCACCGGCCAGCGTGACCTTGTCTTTCCCCGGGCTGAGTACCAGACTGTGGCTCGCCAGATACCAGACGCCCAGAGCGTGGTCATCCCGGTCTCATCACACCTTGTCCAGCTCGAACGGGCCGATGCCGTCAACCGGGCCATCCAACGCTTCCTCGATGCCGCCCCACTCACCTGGCGCGACCATACCGACCACAGCGCTGCTCCCTCCCGTGAGCGCCCCTGGATTCGCTTCTACGAGGCGGGGGTTCCCGCCACAATTGTCGTCCCCAACCAGCCGCTCCACCGCTTTCTGGAACGTGCCGCCCAACGCTTTCCTCATCAGAGTGCCGCGCGGTTTTTCCGCACAAGCCTCAGCTACCGTGACCTTGAACATGGTGCCAATCGAGTCGCCAACGTCCTGCTGAATCAGGGTGTTCAACGCGGGGATCGAGTCATGATCCTCCTTCCCAATTGCCCACAGGCCGTGATGGCTTATTATGCAATCCTGAAGGTCGGTGCGGTGGTGGTGATGGCTGATCCCCGCCAACCCGCAACTGAGTTAGCGCGCCAACTCAGTGAGGTTGATGCGAGTGCTCTGATTGCTCTGCGTGAGCAGAGTGTAACTGCCCGCGAGGCGTGTGCCCTCGCGGGTGTTCCGCGCCTGATTCTGACCGGCCTCGGCGATATGCTTGCTCGCTGGCAACGGCCGTTTTTCCGGCCGCGGCCCGGGCCCGATTCCCTTCCGGTCTCACCGCCGACCCTCGTTCTTGACTGGCTTGATCTGCTCGCTCGTTCCTCACCGATTCGCCCTCACGTTTCCGTCGCAAGCGACGATCTCGGCGTCATCCAGTACACGGGTGGGACCACGCATCAGCCCAAAGGTGTTATGTTAAGCCACCGCAATCTCGTAGCCAACACGATTCAGACGCGGCACTGGTTCAGCACCGCGGAGGAAGGACGCGAGCGTATCCTGGCCGTTGTCCCGTTCAGCCATGCCTACGGCATGGCGACCTGCATGAACGTTGCCGTGAGCCTCGCCGCCACGCTCATCCTGCTGCCCCGCTTCGAGGTGCGCGAGGTGCTCGAGACCATCCAACGCGAGCGGCCGACAATGTTTCCCGGCGTGCCGGCGATGTACGTTGCGATCAACAAGTTTCCCGGCGTCCGCTCGTACGGTCTACGCTCGATCAGCGCGTGCCTCAGTGGGGCGGAGCCCCTTCCCATTGAAGTCCAGGAGGCCTTTGAAAAGCTGACCCGTGGGGTCCTGGTTGAGGGCTATGGGCTGACGGAGGCCGGCCCGGTGACCCATGCGAACCCGCTGCGTGGCACCCGGAAGACCGGCTCGATCGGTGTGCCGCTCCCAAGCACCGATGCGCGTGTTGCCGGCCCGCTTACCAATGAGCCGCTCCAACCCGGTGAAATTGGCGAGTTGCAGGTGCGCGGTCCCCAAGTGATGATGGGGTACTGCGGTGACGATGCCGCCACCCGGGAGGCCTTTGTTCCCGATCCTGCCGGAGGTCCGCCCTGGTTGCGCACCGGTGATCTCGCCCGGGCCGATGCCGACGGTTTTTTCCAAATCATCGATCGCCGCCGGAATGTCTGGCAGAGCCCCGGCGGGGAGATGATCTTTCCTCGGGACATTGAGGAGGTGCTCTACGAGCACCCGGCGATCCGCGAGGTCGCCGTGGTGCCGTCCACAGCCGCCGGGGGTCCACCTCACGTCGTGGTCGTGCTCGCCAGGGGTGAGCAGGCCACCGAGGCGGAACTGCTCCGGTGGGCCGCGCGGCGCCTCCCACCGCACCTGGCTCCCGCCTCGGTCGAGTTCCGTTCGGCACTCCCACGAACGCTGGTCGGCAAGGTTGCCCGCCGCGAGTTGATCGCCTCCCAGGCGACGGAAGAGGCCAGCTGAGAGCGCGGGCGCGTGCCTGCCGAGCAACCAGTATGCCCTTCCCGTCTTCTTCTGGCGGTCGCCGGCACCCAGGCAGTGCCAGCTTCCTGGGCGTATCCCTTGACCAGGGCACCGGTATCGAAGTCGTCCACCACCACTCAGCGCCGCTCCTCGATGATCGTTTGCGCGAGGGGTTTACCTCTCACCTGGATGGGTGTTCGATCCCCCTCCAGCACACCAGAAGGTGGTGTCGCCTCTCGTAGCAAGCCTGGTGCGACCAGGTGCTGCCTGAAACGACTTTCTGCCAGAACCTCTTCGGCAGGGATGACCTGTAACCGAACCCGCGCGTTGTTCGGAAGGTTCAGGTCTTGTAACGGTTTCAGAACCCCATGCGGGGGGCCCCTGCCACGAGCCCTTCGCGTGGGGGTTCACCGCCGGGGATGGCGCGCTTTGCGAGGGTCCGTTCATGACGGGTTTCGCCCGTCGTTGGCACCGTAGCAACGGATCAGTTCGCTGGTTGCGACGGTGAAAGCTCCCGCGGCGGAAAACTGGTCGCGTTCTCGCAGCGCCCGGCATTGGCTCGGACGGAGCCATCCGTCCCGAACGTCAGGCGTTGGCCTCTACGGAGCCTGAGAAGCCGTCGCGCTTCGTCGGGGCGGGTTGCGTGGGGCGACGTCGTTGAGCGGTGGGGTGCAAGGGTGGTGGATGGGCGCGAGGCGGGCAGGGCCCTCTTCATGGTCGGGGCGGGTTTTGCGGGCGCCGTCGCGGGCCAGAAGAGGGTGATCGGGGCGGATCGGCACCAAG
>DOUV01000044.1 GCA_003520455.1 Chloroflexota bacterium
GAGGGGCCGGGGCCGGCGTTGCCGTCTGGCCGCAGGCGACCAGCAGACCGGCCAGCATCACCATCAGGAACAGTAGCAGGGTCAGTCGTCTCATCTGTCTCCTCCTTCGTGGGGTTATAGAGGTAGATACCTCCACGGGACCATGGGCGGACGGCTTACCTGACGGGTCGAACCGGATTCTGGAGTGAGAACCGCCGGCGGCGCGGCCCTCCTCAACCCAGATCGCGAAGCTTGTAGCGTTGAATCTTGCCGGTCGCCGTTTTTGGCAGCTGCTCGACGAAGACAATCCAGCGCGGATACTTGTAGACTGCGATGCGCTCTTTGACGTAGCCGATCAACTCCCGGCGCAGCGAATCCGTCCCTTCATACTCCGATCGCAGGACGACGTAGGCCTTCGGCTTGATGAGGCCCTCGTCGTCCTCGGCGCCAACCACCCCGCATTCGAGCACGGCCGGATGGCTCATCAAGGTGTTTTCCACTTCTACCGGACTGACCCAGATACCGCCGGCCTTGAGCATATCGTCCGAGCGGCCCTGGTAGTGAAAGTAACCGTCCTCATCCTGGAGGTACTTGTCGCCGGTCCGAATCCAGCGCCCGATGATCGTATCTTTCGTTTTCTCGTGTTTGTTCCAGTAGGCGGCGCAGATCGAGTCGCCGGAGATGAGCAGGTCGCCCACCTCGCCGCGCGGGACATCGTTGCCAGCTTCGTCCACGATACGTGCCTCGTAGCCGGGCACGGGCGTTCCACTGGCACCGGGCCGGACGACACCCCCTCGGTTAGAGATGAAGATGTGCAGGATCTCGGTCGAGCCGATCCCATCCAGAATCTCGCTGCCCCAGCGCTCCTTCCAGCGCTCGAACAGAGCCGGGGGGAGGGCCTCACCTGCGGAGACGCCGTAGCGTATGCTGCTCAGGTCGTACTCGCGCGTCTCCTCTTCGGGTAACGCCAGCAACGCCGCATAGGCGGTCGGCACGCCGAAGAAGAGCGTGGCCTTGGAGTCGGTCGCGATCCTGTAGAAGGTGTGCGGGTCGGGCTTGCCCGGGTAGAGGATCGTGGTGGCGCCCACATAGAAGGGAAAGTAGAGGGCATTGCCCAGCCCGTAGGCGAAGAAGAGCTTGGCAATCGAGAAGGTGCGGTCGTTCTCGTTGATGTCGAGCACGCCTCGGGCATAGTTCTCCGCGCAGATCAGCATATCATGCTGGAGGTGGATGGCGCCTTTCGGGAAACCGGTGGTGCCCGACGAGTAGAGCCAGAAGCAGGCATCATCTTTGCTCAGCTCGAGTGGTTCGAGCCGGTCGGAGGCCTGGGTGAGCAGCAGCTCAAAGTTGTGGACGCTGATGTCCAACGGGACATCGTCGAGTTGAGCGTCGCCGACGACGACCAGGTGGCGCAGGAAGTGGAGGTTCTTCAGAACCGGTGCCACCAGCGGAACGAGCGAGGCACTGACAATCGCGACGCGGGCGCGACTGTCGTTGAGGAAATATTCATAATCGGGGGGCTTCATCAGGGTGTTGGTCGGGATCGGCACAGCGCCGATCTTGATCGCGCCGAAGAAACTGGCAACGAAGGCTGGGGAGTCGAGCAGGAGGCAGAGGACACGCTCCCCAGAACGCGTGTCGAGTGTGTCACGGAGAGCGTTGCCCACGCGGTTGACCATCGCCTGGATCTGCGCGTAGGTGTACTCGCGGCCATCCGCCGTGTCAATCACGGCGACCTTGTCACCGCGCCCCTCGCGAACGTTGCGGTCCACAAAAATGCCGGCGGCGTTCATACGCTCGGGAATCTCCAACATGGGAGCAAACCTCCTATGGAGTAAGCCAGGACAGCCCTGTGCACAAGCGCTTGAATGAAACCGGAAAGACGCCCAGGATGCAAAGGTCGAAAATCGGCGGCGAAAAAGCTTAACCTTTGCGCCTGGACTGCCTCTGCGCCCCATCGTTGGCTCCGCATGGCAAGGCTCAGGCTTATTTGAAAGGGTCTGTCGAACTACGGCTCTCCGAACAAGCGCAAGGCATTCTCGCGCAGAATCAGGCGTTTGATCTCAGCATCGAGGGGCACATCCATGAACGCTTCTACGTTCTCGCGAATCCCAGGCACCCCGGGCCCCGGCCAATCGGACCCAAAGATGGCCTTCTCGGCCACGCGTGGCAGCCAGGGGAAGTAGTCGAGCAGGCGCGTGGGTGGAACGCTCGAGATATCGAGCCACATATTCTTGTGCCGGCGCAGCAAGAAGTAGGCGGTCTCCATCCAGATCGGCCGGCCGCCGTGCGCCAGGATGATCTGAAGGTCGGGGAAATCGAGCGCGACATCATCGAGCGCCATCGGATCGGCATATTTGTTGCGCGCGCCCGGGAAAACACTCGTCCCAGTATGGATCATAACCGGGACGTGGTACGCCTGGGCTGTGGCGTAGATCGTGGCCAGCGTCTCGATGCCGCCGCCATCACGGTAGGCGTTGGCGTGGACGAGTTGATGCGGGGGATGAATCTTCACCACCTTGATGGCCAGTTGGCCCAGGATGTACTCCATCCGCTGGTCGGCATCAACCGGATCGCGCGGGTCGATGCTTCCGAAGGGAATGATCCGCTCGGGCGCCGCGGCGGCGTAGGCAGCCGAGAATTCATTGACCCCCTTCTCTCGAAACCCCATCACCTCGGGCGCGACATAGTTGACGATCCCGACCTTCTCGATACTGTTGGCATCCATGTAGGCGATCAGGCGCTCCGGGCCATGCTCTGGGTCCATGTACGCCAGGGGATCGCCCATACCGCTCTGGCGGCGCGTGCGCAGAGCGGCCAGCGCCCCCGGTTTCACCATCTCCCAGGGCTGGATATGAACGTGAGCGTCGATGATTGGGTAGTCGGGGAGCATCTGCATCTCCGACGATAAAAATTGGAGATGAGAGATTACCCGCTGGTTGCCCGGCGGACCAGCGTAATCAAACGCTTCAATCTCCCATCTGGCATCTCACAAGCGGCAGCAACGAACTTGAAGGTCAGGTGCGCATTCAGGGTCTAGCTCGCCGGCCAAGAAGTCAGACTTCCGAAGTCTGGTCGGGACCGTGCTGGCCCACAGCGCGCTCCGACGACGGTGAGAGCGGCGGGCCCCTGCCGCGAACAAGACTTCGGAAGTCTGTTCCCTCCCTCCGCGGGATTCCTTGACCGGTGCGCTAGCGGGTCCAAAAGCCTTCCGGATCGTACTCGCGGATGAACCGCAACTCATCGGCAGTGGGTGCTTCCGTCTCGCGAACATCTGCGGCAACTTTGAGATCCCAGCCGGTGTTGGCCTTGACCTCTTCGACCGACGAACCGGGATGGTAGCTGGCCAGGTAGGCCTCACCCGTTTCGTCGAAGCGCAGGATGGCCAGGGTGGTAATGAGAGCGCTGGGTCCACCCCGCGGGAGGCCCGCCGTCGCGCGCCAGCCCTTGCCGGTGCCGTAGCCCGGGGAGGTGATGTAATCCACGCGCTCGACAAAGCGACGCTTCTCGTGGGCCATGATGATCGCCAGTCGCTTCGCCAGCGAGGCGATATCGGCGCCACCCCCACTGCCCGGCAAACGCGTGGCCGGCTTGCGGGAGTCGGGACCGATGGCGGTGGTGTTTAGATTGCCGTACCGGTCAATCTGCGCGCCCCCAATGAAGCCGAGATCGATCCAGCCGGTCGCCATCAGTCCCATGACATTGCTGAGCGTAGTTGCCCAGGTTGCCCCGATGACGTTGGGCGGATCAGCCATTGTGTAGAGCAGCTCGCGCGATGGGGTGTCGCGCACCAGACCGCACTCGAACAGCCCAACCGCGTTGGGCGCGTGTAGCGATTTGGCGACCGCGAAGGCGATCAGCGGGAGGCGCATCCCCACGAAAACGATCTCCCCATCTTTGATCTCGCGCGCGGCGGCGGCGACCATCAGTTCTTGTTGCGTATAGTTCATGAAAATCTCTGGTCGAGAAACGGGATGGGCGATCGGCGAATAGAGATCAGAGATTTTGAGCCCATTGTGACACTCCCCCGGTTACGCCCTGCGGGGCGTCCCCAGGCGAGATCGCCTCGCTTGGGCGTCCCCCACAGGGGAGAAACCGGGGGCTTCTTGAGGCGACTGCCCTACCCCGCGGGGTACCCC
>DOUV01000256.1 GCA_003520455.1 Chloroflexota bacterium
GAGACTGTCACGCCGCAGGGTGTTGTGGCTGTCATCCCCGTCCCTGCTCTCCCCTGGCCCCCCAGGCCCACCCTCGTGCTTGTCTGCGATGCCGTGCGCGACCCGGGGAACCTGGGAACGCTGCTGCGCGCCGCCGCCGGGGCCGGGGTAGATGGTGTGCTTCTGCCCAAGGGCAATGTGGACGTCTGGAGTGCGAAAGTGTTGCGCGCCGGGATGGGCGCCCACTTTCGCCTTCCGCTGCGCGCCTATTGTGGCTGGGGTGCCGTGGCCCGGCAGGTGGAGGGACTCATCGTGCGGCTGGCGGAGGCGGCTGGCGATCTGGCCTACGACCGGGTGGACTGGACCGAACCCAGTGCCCTGGTCGTCGGCGGGGAAGCAGCGGGAGCAAGCCGCGAGGCCGCGCAGCTTGCCGCCGAGACGATCGCAATTCCCCTCGCCAATGACGTCGAATCGCTGAATGCGGCGATGGCCGGGAGTATCATCCTCTTCGAAGCCCAGCGCCAACGGCGAGCACAGCATGAAACGTGAGCACAAGGCATAGGGGGGAGTCTTCTGACCTGTATTCGGTCGAAGGCGCAGGCAGTGACCTCGCCTCCCCCGCGCACCGGATTTCAGTGTGAGCGCCGACCTTTGGGGTTGACTGCGCTGCCTCGAGCCAGTTTCGTGTTGCGGAGTATTTCTGATGCTTGATCCGACCATACTGCAACAGATGACGAGTTTCAATGCCGTCTCCGGCAACGAAGAGCCCTTTGCCCGGTGGCTGGCAGCCGAGTTGGAACCCTTCGCGACGCGGGTTGAGATTGACCCTCTGGGGAACCTGATCGCCTGGAAGGGCGAATCGCCCCGGCGAGCGCTCTTCAGCCACATGGATAGCGTCGGCTTCATGGTCCAGGAAGCCAGACCAGGGGCGATCAAACTGGTGAAGATCGGTGGTCCGGAAACGCCGGCCCACACCCGCCTGGTCGTCGAAACCACCGAGGGGCCGCTCGAAGGGATCCTGCTGGTCGAGGACAACACTCTCTACCTCGATCTTGGCCTGGCGTCGTTAGAGAAGGTGGTCCGGGTTGGGGACGTCGTCGCCTTCGCGCCGAACTTCCGACAGCAGGGCGAGATGATCATCTCGCGCCACCTGGACAACAAATTGGCCTGCTGGATCGCCCTCGAAGCGTTCAAGCAGGCCGAGTCGATGATTTTTGTGAGTACGGTTCGTGAGGAGCACCCACCGGCAGGCGCCGGCTCGGTGGCGGCGCGGCTGGACATCGACCTGGCGGTGACCCTGGATATCACCTACGCCGACAGCCTGAGCGTCTCCTACCCGATCAAGCTCGACGGTGGCCCGGCCGTCACCCTGCTCGACCGGATGTTGCACGATCGTCGCTGGGCGAAGCGAATGATGCGCGTGGCCGAGGCCAACTCGATTCCCTCCCAGGTCGAGGTCGTCACCGGTGGTGGCTCCGACGCCTTCCACATCGCGCAGGCCGGCGTCCCGACGGTCTTCCTGGGGGTTCCCATCCGCTACGCCCACACCCCCAACGAACTCACCTTCCTCGAAGATAGCCGGTGGACGCTTGCTCTCATCCAGGCGTTTTGGCATGAGCAGCAGTAGGGCGCACGCGCCGTGCGCCCCGCCGCATCACGCGACCACATCGTAGCCCGGTTTGTAGAGCACGAAACGCCCGCTGTCGAACCACGGCACGACCGGGTAGAGGTCGCAGCGGGCGCAGAACAGGACGTCCTCGGCGTAGCCGAGAGCGTGCAGGTGGCGCCCGCTGGGCGTGTTGGCGAAGATCGCCTCGGGGGTCTCCTCGCACAGGTCGGCCGGCTGAACGGTGGCGCCGAGATGGCAGAGGTGCCGTGCGATCGTGCGCGCGCCCACGTAGTCCTCCTCGGCGTGGATCTCCTCCTCGCCGGCGGCCAGTAGCACGATCTCGCGATCGTCGAGCGTCTGGCTCAACTCGAACGCAGCGCGAGCCACGGCCCCAGCATTGAGGGTTGTGCCCAGCAGGAGCGCCACTGCCCCTTCCCGCGCGACATTGACGATACGCGTCCCGTTGCTGGTGGTCAGTACCAGCGTTCGTCCGACGACTTCTCGCCGGCGACGGCACAGTTCGGTGGGTGAGTTGCCGTAGTCGAAATCGGGAATCCTGGCGCTGTTTCGCTCGCCCGCCACGCGGTGGCCGCGCCGTCCAAGATAGCACCGGGCCTCCTCGACCGAAGAGACCGGGATCACCTCACGGGCTCCAAGCGCGAGAGCAGTCGTGACTGTCGCGCTCGCTCGCAGCGCGTCGATGACAACTGTCACCGCCTGGCGGCGGGTGGCGTCGCGCGCTCCTTGTTCACCAAAGAGAATCTCCACCTTCATCGAGATATCCAACCACTTCCTTGAACGAGAACGCTCATATGGAATAGGGTGTGTCGCGTGTGCGAGCGTGTCGCGCTCGCACATGCGACACCGATATGAGCGAACGAGAAAGCGCCAGAGGGCCTCACGATCCGGCGCCTCGGCGTAGCCGATCCCAACGCGTGGCGTGCGCGCCACGGCGGAATCGGGAATGGGCGCCCCCGGCGCGATCCAAAGCGGGGGACCAAGGGTGAGATCGTGGCCGTTCAGGCTGCGGTCGATGTCCATGGCCTGGCAGAGCTTGGCCGGGCCGTTGGTCAACTCGCGCACTGGCCGGTCACCCCGGCGGGCGCGCATCAGTTCGATCCCGTCCAGGGGCTCGAGGGCCCGGATGAGGACCGCCGCCGGAAAGCCCTCGTCCTCGGTCACCACGTTGAGCATGTGGTGCATCCCGTAGGTGAAGTAGATGTAGGCGACACCGGCGGGACCGAACATCACCGCTGTCCGCTTCGTGTTGCGGCCGCGGTGGGCGTGGCTGGCGCTGTCCTCAGGGCCGACGTAGGCTTCTGTCTCGACGATGCGCCCTCGAAGGTCGGTGCCATCGGGGAGGCGGCGCACGAGCACGGCGCCAAGAAGATCACGGGCGACAGCGAGCGTCGGCCGAGAATAGAACGAGCGCGGAAGCGGAGTGGGGATAGAAACTGGAGATTCGAAATGTGCGCTTGAAGGACGCTCTCGCTCTCCCACAAAACACTCCACTCATCGTGTGGTGCCGGCGTCGTGCGAACGATCTCGTCCCTGAGCCGGGGATACCTTAGCAAAGCGTTGCTTGCGTGTCAGCACCCAACTGGTCACTATGCGGGCCATTTTCGTCAACAAACGCGAAGGAGAATGACGGGAGGACCTCACCCAGATGGACCGTTCTCTCAATAGAACAAGAGAGGCCGACATATCTGGGCGGCGCTCTTGACGCCGGTCAGGGCTTCTAAGATCACCTGGGCTTTGAATTCGGCGCTGACCTTCCGTCACTTTGCTATCGGAAGCCCCCTTCTCCTGGACTCTACTCTTCACGAAGAGTGGTGTCCAGTTCGCGGGGTCCGTTACCTCTGCGCGTCTACTGCCGTATGTAGAGAAGATAGATATACGCCGAAATAAAGATGATTCCAAGGACGATGAAAATCCAGGCCGTGGCATTCAGGACGCCGGTGAGGATGAGGTACAGGATGGGGATGAATTGCGCCACGAATCCCCACAGCATGGTCGGACCGACGACGTGCCTGAGCGCGTTGTCGTCTGCCTTGCGCGAAAAGTACGCCAGAAAGACATAGAGCAGTCCCACCCCACCGCGCACCTGGACCAGACCCACTCCGAACGCGTCCAGACTCCCCCCCAGCAGGTTCGCCAGTTGGGCTGCCGCGAACAAATCACCCAGCACAAAGATCAGGGCCGCCACACCGGTCACATAAATGAGATTGCGTAGCGTCATGTCATCCTCCTGGATCGGACTTGAGAGTTGGGGTTCGACCGGCGCTGGGATCACGCCGAGTTGCTGCATCAGGCCAATCCCGTCCAGATTGACCCGTAGTTCAGCGATCTTGCCACCCTCGAAGCGCATGATGTTTGTGAAAGTCACGCTTGCCGACCTGCCGGGCGCAGGGATGCCCGAATTGCCAAGACGAAAGGCCGACGGCCAGAGTGGGTTTGAGAGGCGTACCGTGACGAGGGCATTGGGGACCTCCTGAAACCGCGACGACCTCAGTGCTGCCTCACTATTAGTTTAGACGATGGTCCCAACCTAATACGAGGCAGAAACAGAAAATAAGGAGAAAACATGGGCGCCAACGATGAACTGACGCCCTCTTGACCGGCAGACCTTAGGAAATCTCCGACACCGTTTGGACAGGAGACAGTCCCTTCCTGCTCCAGAACTCGACGCTCTGAAAGCCGTTACTCAATCGCCCCTTTGGCAATCCGGGTTCCATCTGAGAGATGAGTCCCAATGGTTCGATTCGCCAAATCCAGGGTATCTGCGTTCGGTATGCTGGCTACCAGCGTGGCGACTCCGGCTTCATTGGCCACCAGATCGGGCAGGGCCACCAGGATGGGACCCGGCTCCTCGATCGATGCACCCTCGTGAATGTGGGTCGGGAAGCGTTCGCCGGGAATCAGGCCTTGCACGTGAATCACGATATGGGCAACGTCGTTGGCATCCACCTGGATCTCGGCTTTGCCTGTGACGGCCAAGTCACTTTCAGCGACAAACGGCGCCCGGTAGTGCTTCTCGGCCTTCGCGCTACTGGCCCCCGCAGTAAGAAAGAGGCCGCCGACTGCCAACATAATGCCGGCCAGGCCTACGAACAGCCATTTCACCGCGACTTTCCTCGATTGGAGACGAGATCCACTTCGATTCAACACAACACGACTGGCGGCCGCACGTTGCTCGTGTGCCTTCGCTTCTGGTAACACGGGACGCTTTCCTTTCTACGGGGAGTACTCCCCATCGCTCTACAAGATACCGGTACAGTACAAAGCCCCGGTGCCATTTTCCAGATCAAAAGGTGCTCATTCATTGCTCACTCTACCCGTCGCTGAGCGACGCGCGATCAGTAACCGCCCCACAGGCTCATATCTGCCGACGTACTCAGAACCACCGTAAGCTCCTCGGGAGCAGCTTCCCGAACGAGGGCATACGCGGTGCTTGTTCCGCGGCCGAGAAAGAACAGCGGGCCTCCCCGCGCCGTCAAGGCGGGGAGGCCCGGCTGGTTACGCTGAGGAACGCTTACCCCTCGTAGGTCTTGTGCAGCAGCCTGGCCTTCATCTCGTAGCGCGGTAGAGCGCCCATCGGGACCAGTTCCACGGCAGCACTAAAGATCAGCTTGTCACGCAGGGTAGCCTCGATCTCACGCTTCAGCTCGGCCAGATTGCCGGCGTCGGAGCCGTGTTCGACCCGGATCTTCAACGGCGGCTCGACGCGCGGGCCGGGTTGGTCGAGGACAACCTGGACCTCGCCGGTCGTGCGCGGGCGCATGCCCATCACCACGTCCTTGATGGCCGAGGGGAAGACATTCACGCCCCGCAGGATCAGCATGTCGTCGGTGCGACCCACGCAGCGCAGCCGGACGCCGGTCCGGCCGCACGGGCACGGATCGGTCCAGACCACGACATGGTCGCGGGTACGGAAGCGCACCAGGGGAACGCACTCGCGGTCGAGGTGCGTGGCAACGAGCTCACCGCTGGCGCCCTCGGTGAATGGAATCGGCTCGCCGTTGTCCGGGTCGATAAGCTCCAGCACCATCAGGTCGGGCGCGACGAAGTGCATGCCCGCCTTCTCGTCACACTCCGCCCCGTAGACCGGGATGAGGTCGGCGTTGCCGATGCCTTCCGTCACTGTGCAGTCCCAATCTTCTTCGATGCGACGCCGGATCGCCGGAACACCGCCGCCCGGCTCTGCCCCGCTCTGGATCCGGGTGATCCCCAGGGTTCGCGGCTCGATACTCATCCGGTCCCGGGCGTACTCGGCGAGATACGTGGCGTACGAGGGGGTGCAAGTGATCATGTTGGCCCCTGTGTCCCGGATCGCGCTCAGCAATCGGTCCGACGCGCCGGTGCCGACCGGGATGAAGGTGGCCCCGATTTCCTCGATGGCGTCGTGCAGGGGCAATCCGCCGACAAAAAAGCTCATCCCGAACCCCATCACCACGACGCTGTCGGGCCGTACTCCCTGAGACCAGTAGACGCGTCCCACGCTCTGGATCCAACCATCGCGGTCGTGGCGGGTAATGCCGACGTAGCTCGGACGCCCCGTTGTGCCAGAGGAGGAATGGACGCGGATGATATCGCGGGTTGGTGCCGCCTGGTGGAGACCGAGGGGCGGCGCCTCGTTCTGGCTCTCGCGCAGCTCATCTTTGGTCGTAAACGGAAAGGCGACCAGATCTTCCAGATGCCGAATGGTGGCCGGGTTTACGCCTGCGGCGTCGAACTTGCGCCGGTAGAAGGAGGAACAGGCATAGACGTACGCCAGTTGGCGCTGCAACCGCAACAACTGCAACCGGCGCAGCTTCTCGGCCGGCATGGTCTCGATTTCTTCGTTGAAGTAGCGAGGATAAGCCATCGTTCGCTCCTCGGGAAATGATGTCTCAACGGGGTAAAACGAAAGTCGTCTCCCTCGATTCAAGTCGAAAGGAGCGGTGACAACGGGCAACTGACCACGGACAACGAACGGCAAATTGTTCAGAAAGGGCTCCGTGCTCGACGCAGTCTTCGATCGAGATGGTGGCTACCAATCGGTGACGATTTGACGCAGGGTTGCTAACAATCGGCGCACCTCCTTGGGCTCGATCTCATAGGGGAGATCGCCCGCGGTCGTCACGAGAGCGCAGTTCCGGTTGTGTTGCTTGAGGAGGCTGCGATCGGACGCGGGAAGCGGCGTGAGGGAGGGCGGCAGTGCTATCCCGTAGGGCCCGTCCGGTAGCGTCCCCGCTGCCGGGACCATATCTTGCGCCTGCGGACAGGGCAGCGCCCCTTGAGCGGCGACCTCCGGCCACGCACCGATCGCTGTGTGTATGGCGAGCAAGACCGGGAGGGCCTCGTGGAAGCGGGTCACGTTGCAGATGGTCTCGAGGATTGCCAGCCACTGGGGACGAACCGGGTTGTCCGCTGCCGGCAGTTCGGCTTCGATCAGCAAGATCAGGTCCGCACCAGCCTCACATGCGAGGCGAGCCGCCTGCAGCGTGGCACCACCCGCGACCGCGAGATAGTCTGCGGGCGATGGCCCCTCTGCAGCAGTGGATGCGGTGGACAGATAGCGGGCTGTTGCCAACGAGCCCGGCACGGCCACGGCGAGCGCCACGCGGTCCTGCAGGACAACACGTAACCGGCGCACGACTTCCAGCATGATGGGAACTCGTCCCCGCCCGGCGATCTCAGCCGGTATGATCTCGGCCGGCGGGGCGACGATTTGCGGCGTTCCGGCCTCCCAACCAACTGTGGCCCCCAATGCTTCTGCAACCAGGGTCTGGTCAGCGTAGCAAACCAGCGCGTCGCAACGCAGCGGGCCCTGCAATTGGCGCAACCCGTTCGCGATTTTCGTCGGGTTACTGTAGAACTGCTGTGGCGTCATGCCGCCGATTTTCGCGGATGCGGCGAAAATCAGCGGCATGAAGATGGGGCGAGGCGGCAGTGCGCCACTCCGCACGAGTGCCTTGACAACGTTTTGCACGCGCGCTCCGGTCTATGCGTGAAACGTGATGCGTGATGGAATCACTCACGCATCACGTACGCAGTATTCTACGGCCGGAAGATCGGCTGGGTGGGTTCGGCGGTGGGCCAGGCGCCGAACCAGGTCAGGATCTCGTCGGGCGGCTTGAGTTGCTCCCACTCGGCCATGAATTCATCATAGGATTTGCCGCGCTGGAGCCGGCTCTGGCGCTCGGCGGCGCGCATCTGCCGGGTCGCCTCGAGATCCACGGTTTCGCCGTCGGATGAAGTGACGACTTTGTAGATGTTCTCGGCGACCCAGGGAGAGATCTTGTGCGCCTTGAGGTCGTGTAGCACGGCCTCCGGATCGCGCTCCAACGGATCGCCGTAGCCGGCGCCGCCCGTGGCGAAGCTGACGGTGATCACATCGCCGCTGGCGACAGGGCGGGTCACTCGACCGAAGAATTCTGAGGACCAGTTGCCATCGATCGAGCGATCGCGCAGGATGTCGTGGAGGTCGAGTGTGATATCAGCGCCGCTCTGCATCTTTTCCAGGACATCGGCGTTGGTGATGCTGATGCCGGGCACCGTGCAGGGGGCGTACCCGCCGAAGAGCGGTTGGGGTGTCTGGATCTTGCTGTTGTCGGCGATCGAGGCGAAGAAGAGCGCCGGAACGTTGTGGTAGCCGACCCACAGTTGGGTCGTGCCCACGCCGCCGCGGTGCAAGCCGTGCCCGCAACTATCCCGCCAGTGCTGTGAGAAGGGGATGAAGAGCGGGAACTCATTCTCCATTGACTCCACGTTGGGGGCCCGGCCGTACACACACCAGGGGAATCCGAAGGCATCGATGCCGTCTTCCGTGGCCCGCCCGCCCTGGCCCTCGGTATTGATCGAGTAGGCCAGCATGTCGGCGAAGGGCAGCCCCCACTGGGAGAGCCCGGCGATGATCAGCGCGTTGCCGGCGTTCCCGTGCGACGCGGTGACCTGGCGCCAGGCGCGCGAGGGGAACATGGCCTTGGCAAAGCAGTTGTGAACCGCACTCATCGCGCCGGTGGCGATCATCACTGCGTTGCTGGTGGCCGCACGGGCGTCAGGATTCAGGCAGATGCCCGGCGGGAAGGTGAAGTCGATGGGCGCAAAGGTGGCGCTGCTGATCGGCAGGTCGTGGAAGACGTACTCGTAGATGTAGTTGGAAATATGGCCGACGGCCGACTGGGCGTGGGTGTTGTAGGAGGAGAGATTCTCGGGTGAAGTCCCGGTGAAGTCGAACGTCAGCCGGTCGCCCTGCTTGTGGATGGAGAGGAAGCAGGAGCGCACCAGACCGTGCTTGATACCCACGGCGTCGCTGAAATGTACGCTGCGGTAGGTGCCGTCGGGCCACGACGCGATGCGAGTGCGGGCACCCTGCTCGGCCGTTTCGAGCATCCTGCGCAGGAGCCCTACCACGAAGTCGGGCCCGTACCGGTCGCACATCTCGACGACGCGCTGCCGCGCCCGCTCGCAACCGGCCACGCGGGCCTTCAAGTCGATGATGAACATCTGCGGCGCCCGGATGCCGTAGGCGGCGACCATCTCCAGCATGTCCTCGCGCAGTACACCGTTCTCGCCGATCTTGATCGGCGGCAGGTTCATGCCTTCCTCGAAGCGCGACGATGCGCTGACCGGCATGCCGCCCGGCTCGGTGGCCCCGGTTTCGGTGGTGTGGACCGCCGCGCCGGTCCAGCCGAGCAGTGTGCCGTCGTAGAAGATCGGCACGATCGCCAGCTGATCGGGGTTGTGGATGCCGCCGTACAGGGCATCGTTGGTGTACCAGATATCGCCATCCTTGACGCCGGGATTCTCGGAGTAGTTCGCCAGGATGTATTTGATCAGGATCGGCTGGATGATGGCGTGCAGGTAGGTGCCACACGAGGCATTGGCCAGGTCGCCGCCCGCGGTGAAGAGGGCCACCATCGAGTCGCCGGCGATGCCGATCGAGCTACGCGACGAGCGCATGAAGACTTCCATCGCCTCATCGAGCAGGTCGTTGGTGCGCTGCACCCCGATTTCGTACTGTCCCAGACTGACGAGTTTGACACACTCCTGTTCGTAGCTGCTCGGCGGTTCAGGTTTCAGCCACCGGAGCTTCTGTTCGAGTGTGGGGATTGCCATGACGCTCCCTCCTGAGTCCTCACTTATTAACGCGCGTGATTGCGGCGATGCAAACTACTCCAACACCCCTAGCTCGTGCTGGTTAATCGAGTAAATCAAGCCCGGCGGGATGACGATGGTGGTGTACGGCGTTTCGACCAGGCCGGGGCCTTCGACGACATTGCCGGGACGCAGCGCATCGCCATCATAGACTTTGGTTTCGCGCAGGTCGCCGTACTCGGGCCAGTAGGCCAGGCGGCTGCCGCGCAGGGCGTGGGCCGGACTCGGTGCTTCCAGGCTGTGAGTTGGCAAGCTGAGCTTCGGGGTTGGGACGATCGCCTTGAGCACGAAGTTGTCCACGTACACCCCGCCGGCCGGATTGACCACCAACCGGCTGAAGGTCTGGGCGAACTCGCGCTCGAACTGGTCGTAGATGGCGCGGGCCTGCGGCTCGCCGTGGATGAAGAGCTCGGGCGATGAGGTCCGCTTGACCTGCACCTGGCCGCCGTAGAGCATGTCCAGCTCCAACTGGAACACGGCTTGGTCCACATTGAATCCCTCGCCGGCCAGATCGAGTCTGGCCGCTTCGATCAGCGCGCTCACAGCCTGGTTGAACTGATCGTGGTCGATCACGAACTTCTGGGTGAAGGGTTCCATGAACATCATGCGCCTGGAGTACTCGTAGACGTGCATGTTGTCCATGATGGACGAGCCCAACGCGCAGAACACCGGCGAGAGGGGGAAGATGATCGCGCGCTTGATGTCCTGGCGGTAGCCGGCCACGTGGGTCGGCCCGCCGCCGCCGAAGGCAAAGAGGATGAAGTCCTCCGGGTTGTAGCCCTTGAGGTGGACCTCCTTGCGGATGGCCGAGGCCATGTTGCCCTCCACCACCTGCCGGATCAGCCAGGCCGCCTCATGGACGCTGACGCCGAGCGCTCTGGCGATCTTCTCCTCGACGGCGCGCTCGGCCCTCGCCTTGTCCAACTTCATCCGGCCGCCGTAGTAGTAGTTGGGGTCGATGTAGCCCAGGACCACGTCGGCGTCGGTCACCGTGGGCTCGGTACCGCCCAGGTTGTAGCAGACCGGGCCGGGCAGCGAGCCAGCGCTCTGCGGGCCGACCTCCAGGCGGTTGCCAAGCAGTTTGTTGACCCAGGCAATCGAGCCGCCCCCCGCGCCGATGGAGAGCGTCTGGAGCATCGTGATGCCGACCATCCAGCGGTCGATGATGGGCCGGAATTCGTAGTTGCGGACGCTATCCTGCACGATCAGTCCGATGTCGAAGCTGGTGCCGCCCACGTCGCTGGTGACCACGTTGTGGTAGCCGAGCTGACTGGCTACGTGCTGGGCACCGATCAGGCCGGCCACCGGGCCACCGTTGTAGGTGCGGCTGGCCGTGGTCTTGAAGATCTCGGCAATGCCGCCGGAGTTGTGGATCATCTGGAAGGAGCCGCGGTACCCCTTGTCGCGCAGCTTATCCCACATGGCCGAGAGCTCGATCTGCATGGCGCGCTGGAGGTAGGCATCCAGGATCGCAGACATCGTGCGCTCGTACTCGCCGAGCTTCCCGAGCACCTCGCTGGAGAGCACGACCGGCATGGAGCCGATGTGGTAGTCCTTGTACTCCTCGCGGATGATTTCCTTAATACGCCGCTCGTGGGCCGGGTTGATGAAGGACCATAGCAACGAGATGACGAAGCCGCGCGCGCCGTTGTTCACCAATTGGTGCACCTTGGCCCGCACGTCTTCCTCGTCCAACGGGCGAACTGCCCGCCCGGTCGAGTCGACGCGCTCGCGGACCCCGATGATCAGATCGGGTGGAATCAGCGGGACGGGCTTGCTCTGGACCGCCAGGTTGCGGCGCTCGGCGACGCGGGTCCCGTCCACCCACTGGGCGCCGCGGCCGATCAGGATCGCGTCCTCGTGCCCCTCGGTGGTGATGAGGGCCAGGCGCGGACCGCTCCGCTCGATGAGCCGGTTCATCGCGATGGTCGTCGAGTAGCGGATGATATTCGTGTCGCGCAAAAGCTCATCGGAGGTTGTCCCCACCGTTTTGGCCGCCTCTTCGATCACATTGAGAAAACAGACCGACAGGTCGTAGGGCGTTGTGGGCGACTTGGCGGGGGTGACGGTGCCATCACGGGTCAATACCAGGTCTGTGAAGGTTCCGCCGACGTCGATGTCAATGCTGTTCATGCCGGCACCTCCAGATGTCCGTCGCGAATGGCGAGCTCTCCGCGCTCCAGACGCCCCTTGAGGCTATCCACATCCACCTCGATGTCGTGCGTCAGTGGATGGCCGGGCGGCAGGTACTCCGTCTCGATCTGCTGGGCGCAATTCGGGCAGTAGAACTCCACGATCCGGATCCAGGCCGGGTCCGGAGCGAAGGTGTACTCCCCCTCGATCAACGGCGGATGAATCTCGCGCGGATCGCGATTGTAGATCAGGCAGCCCTTCTTGTAGTTCTCACGGGCACTGATGAGGGGATGATCGCAGCGGTTGCAGCGCCACATCTCATCTGCGAGGTCAAGGTCTAGATTCTCAGTCATGCGGATACGCCAGGCTATCTCTTGAGCGCTCACCTTAGCTCTCCTTCCGCGTGAGATGCCCGTTGGCATATTCATCCTTGCGCAGCTGCCAACCCGGGCCCACCAGGTAGGTGGTGTTGAAGCCCTCGATCACTGCCGGGCCCTGCAACGTGGTGCCTGGGGCCAGATCGTCCCACGAATAGATCGCGGTCTCTTCAGGTTCGCCATTCCAGGAGACCTCACGACTCCCGACGCGGGCGGCCGAGGCATCAGGGCCGCCAACAGTCGCCGGCTCCGGCTGATGGCCACCGACCGCGTAGGTGGCGTGCAGGCGGGCCAGCTCGATGGTCCCGTCAGCACCGGCCTTCTGGAGGGCGGCAGCATCCAGGTCGCCGTTCGAGGCGCTCAGCGGGATCGCGGTGGTGACTACTTCTCCGGCGTTGGTTCGCACGTCAAGCTCAAGTGCCAGTTGAACCTGCGCCGGATCGAGCCCCTCCCCTCTCATGTCCCGCAGGGCCTCCTGGCGCATGGCGGTGAGCGCACGGTTCAATTTCGCCGTGCCCTCCTCGTCCGGTGCGGCCAGCAGCGCGTGCTCGTAGACGTGCATGATATCGGCGAGGGACGAGCCCAACACACTGAAGACCGAACCCAGGTCGAACACGTAGGCCGATTGCAGGCCGGCGCGCCCGGCAAGAGCCGTGGCGAAGATGCCCCCATTGCCGCCATAGGCAAACAAAGTCCAGTCGGCGGACGACCCGCCGGCCCTATCCAGCAGCCGTCTCACCTGATCGGTCACCAGATCGAAGGCGCGCTCGACGATCTTAGTCGCGGCCGCCTCGACGCTGATATTCAGCGGAGCAGCCACGTGAGTCTCGATGGCTTCCCGGGCGCTCTCGAGGTTGAGGAATCGGGTGCCACCGAGGAAGTAGTCGGGATTCAGGTAGCCCAACACGAGGGCGGCGTCGGTGAAGGTCGCCTCCGTTCCGCCCAAGTCGTAGCAGGCCGGGCCGGGGTAGGCTCCCATGCTCTCGGGTCCGAGGCGAACGTCGCCGCCAGGGCCGGCGTGAGCAATACTGCCGCCACCCAGCGCAATTGAGAACATGTCGGGCATCGGCATGCGGAGTGGGATGCCGAAGACCTCTGGCTCGCGGTTGAGCGCCGGCGCGCCGTTCGTCAGGAAGCTGATCTTGACCGTGGTGCCGCCGACGTCGAGGGCGATGACCCGGTCCAGTTGGTAACGGTGGGCAAAGTAGGCGCTGGCAAAGAGGCCCATGGTTGGCCCGGACTCGATCGTGTCGACCGCACGGGTCTTGGCCACGCGCGCCACCCCGCCGTTCTGGTGGCCGATGAGCAGCCGGCGCTTCCAACCGAATTTATCGCGCAGCTCATCCTCGGCTTTGAACAGGGTGTTGGCCAGGGGGCCGTGGACATAGGCATTGATCAGCGCGTAGTGGGTGCGGGTCATGTCGTCGGGGTGCTTGCAAATGTCACTCCCCAACAGCACGGGAACGGACCCCAGGTAGTGATCGGGATATTGGCGCTCGATCGCTTCCTGCACCTGCCACTCGCCGCCCGGATCGTTGAAGGCACCGGCCAGGCTGATGCAGACCCGCCGTACACCCCGCTCCAGCAGGCTTTTGATCAGGCCGAGCACGGTTTGCTGGTCCACCGGTTGCGGCAGACCGATCACGTTGTCCTCGCCCACAAGGTCGAGGGCCGACCGGTTGCCGTTGCTGGCGTAGAGATCGCGCTCATGGCCGCTGGAGACGAAGAGCCCGAGTCGAGGCCCGCGACGCTCTGCCAGGACGTTGGTTGTGATCGTCGTGGACCAACGAATGAACTGGGTCTGGGCCAGGAGTGCTCTCAAGTCGTCGAAGCCGAGCTGGTCGGCCCCTGCCTGGAGACAGTCCAGGAAACAGACGGTGAGATCATGGGGCGTCGTATCGACTTTCACCGATGTGAGTTGCTGTCCATCGCCAAACAACCCGTCGGTGAGCGTTCCTCCGACATCTATGTCGATTGCGTACACAATGTCTCCGACCTCCTTCTGTGTATGGCGGCGAGACGGCAGCGAGTCGCAAAGGTGGCAAGGGTAGCAGGTGGCAGCCGGCGAGGCACCGGCATCGTCGAAACGCCGCATAGGCATTTTTGCTACACCTATGCTCCCTGCCACACGATGGCGATATCGATTCCGGGGACTGCGGTGCGGTGGGTCATTAGGATAGGGGAAATCGAGCCAGCCGGCGACGGTCTAGAGTCGGATTTCAACTGGGCGAGGTCTCATTCTTATGCGACTATGGACCTACGACCAAAGACCTACGCGGAGAGGAGGGGATGACGCAATCCGGTGCCTGGGTGATGGCCCCGCGCGGGGCACGGTCGAACAGGCGTGGCACTGTAGCCGGCGGCCTCGGCGACGTGAACGAAGGGCGGGATCGGCGGTCAAAGGAAGTGTGCAGGCCACAACCCACAACCCGTCGCTTGGCATTCACGTGTTCGTGCTGCAAAATTCGCTTTCTGTTCCCCCGTGGCGCCGGGTGTTAAGAGTAACGCCACTCTCTGAACGCACGGAAAGCGCCAGTTGTTCCCGGCAAACAGCAGAGCGGCAGCTGATTACTGCTCGCCTGGGCCGGAGTTCATCTTGATCACCGGAGGCTCCCTTGTCTCAAGCAACAGCGGTCACTGTCCCGCGGTTAGACCCTCCTCTCCATGAACGTGACCACACGCGTGGCGCGCCAGGTGCCTCGATCCAGCTCGTTGAGTACGGCGATTACGAATGCCCCTATTGCCGGCTGGTTTACCACAACATTCAACAGCTCCAAGAGTTCTTGGGCGACCGGCTATGCTACGCCTATCGCCACTTCCCTCTCCGGACAGTCCATCCCCATGCCCAACTCGCCGCCGAAGCTGCCGAAGCCGCTGCTGCCCAGGATAAGTTCTGGGAGATGCACGATGCTCTTTTCGAGAAAGGAGAGTTAGATGAAGAGCATCTCATTCAGTATGCCGCCGAGATGGGTCTGGATGTAGAGCAGTTTCAACACGATCTGAACGAGCACGTCTACGCGGGCAAAGTGCGCGAGGACTTCCGGAGTGGCCTGCGGAGTGGCGTGAACGGGACGCCAACGTTCTTTGTCAATGGAGAGCGATACGATGGGCCCTGGGACCTGGAGGCACTCCTGGAGCGGGTAGAAAAGCCGCTGGGCGTACGGGTACAGATGCTGGGCGCGCGATTTGCACGGATATCGGCCCTGGGTGGTGTCTTGCTCCTGCTGGCGACTGCGCTGGCAATGCTCTGGGCTAACCTGTCCCGGCAGGGCAGCTACGTGGCCCTGTGGGAGAGCCACCTCGCCATCCAACTGGGGAACCTGTCACTTTCCGAGTCCCTGTTGGAATGGGTTAACGATGGCTTGATGGCTATCTTTTTCTTCGTCGTTGGTCTGGAGATCAAGCGCGAAATTCTGACCGGTGAGCTGGCTGCGCCAAGACGAGCGTTTTTGCCTGTTGCAGGGGCGATTGGCGGCATGGCGCTACCCGCGGCTATCTATCTTCTATTCAATAGGGGCGGCCCATCGGAGGGAGGGTGGGGGATTCCCGTGTCGACGGATATTGCCTTTACCCTTGGAATTCTCACACTTCTAAAGAACCGAGTGCCGTTCTCCCTCACCATCTTTTTCACTGCGCTCGCGATTGCCGACGATCTGGGTGCGATCGGCGTGATTGCGCTCTTCTACTCATCGCACATCGCCTGGCCGAACTTGCTCATCGCCGCGCTGTTTCTCCTCGGACTCGTCGTATTGAACCGCGGCCGGGTCTACGCGACATTACCCTACGCCGTGCTGGGCGTGGGACTCTGGTTGGCCTTCCTGCACTCCGGTATTCACGCTACTGTAGCAGGCGTACTGCTCGCGCTCACAGTTCCCCACCGCACACCACCTACCATACGAGGACTGCTGGCCCAGGCGGTCACAGTCCTCGACAGCTTTGCTCTGCCAGCGGAGTGGCAGGAGCGCTTCTATAGCCATCGACAGGCAGCCCTTCAGACGCTCGAGACAATCACCGAACGCATGCGCTCCCCGGCGCAGCGAATGGAACATGGACTGAATCCCTGGTCAAGCTATGTCATTTTGCCACTCTTCGCGCTCGCCAATGCCGGCGTGATCCTCCGTGCCGAAGCCTTCCAGACACTCCTCTCACCGATGAGCCTCGGAATCATTCTTGGGCTCGTCATCGGGAAGCCAGTCGGGATCACAGTCCTCTCCTGGCTCGCGGTTCGCCTGGGCTGGGCGGAACTCCCATCGAGCGTCAACTGGCAGCAATTCGTCAGTGCAAGTTGTCTGGCCGGGATTGGCTTTACGATGGCGCTCTTTATTACGAATGCCGCGTTTGTCGATGGCACTCTCCGTGCCACCGCGAAGCTCGCGATTCTCGTTGCTTCGATCCTGGCAGCGGTCCTGGGGACCCTGCTGCTCTTTGCCACGAGCAGGCTCTCGACAGGGAGAACGCCTCGCACGTGATGTTTACGACAGGGGGATGTCAGTCTTTCGCCGCCCGGCCG
>DOUV01000315.1 GCA_003520455.1 Chloroflexota bacterium
CCCTGGCTCCATGAGTGGTCGGTGTCCCGAACTCCGCTGGTGATGATTTCTGGCCATCAGGCATATCGACGCTGAATCCTTCACGAGCGCATCACGCCAGGTGAGAAGCTGGCTGAAACTCTTATATCAAAAGTTGGTACAAGTATAGTCCTATAAACGGTTCGATGCAAGGGGCGATCTCACCGGGTCAGGACGGCTGAATCGGTCAGACCCGACCCCCTGGCTCGCTCGGGAGTGCCCGACCCGGGCCAGGCAGCTCACAGCCGGCGTTCCTGATGAAGGGAGGTTGACACTCCCCGGATCCGCCGGTAAACTCGGCGCCAAGATGGCCGGATCCTTCGTCGAAGGCATCGCAACTATCGAAAGATCCACCCTCCACGTCCCCTGATCCTCACGCTATGAACGCCAGCCTTCCTGCTCTGCGCCTCACTCTGGTGCGCCAGCCCGACCGCGTGGCCTGGTCGGCCTTTTCTTTGGCGGATTGGAGCCTGTTGGGAGCGACGGCCCAGGCTCATGGTGTGGCGCCCCTGCTCTGCCAGGCTTTGGAAGCGGCCGGCTGGCCGGAGCGAGTGCCGTCCCACCTGCGCCGCGAGCTGTGGGTGGCCTATCACGCTACGGCTGCCCGGAACCTCTTCATCTACCGCGAACTCGACCGCATTCTTGCTTGCGACGCTCTCGCCTGAACCGCTGGCCGCCGGCACTCGGCCGTTCGTGATCGTCTTGAAGGGAGCAGCTCTGGCCACGACCCTCTATCCCTGTATCGCCCTGCGCCCCCTGAGCGATGTTGACTTGCTCGTGCCGCGACAGCACCTGGGGACGGCTGTCGCGGCGATGCAGTCCCTCGGCTACTGTGAGGTCTATCTGGAGATGAGCCCTGGCCTCAACCAGGTGGCCGGCCACCACGTGCTCCTCCAGGGTGGCCCGCGTCGCGGCGTCGCGGTGGAGTTGCACTGGAGCCTGGTGGCCGGCGAGAGCGACTGGCGTTCGCCCTCCCTGGACTGGTTCTGGGAGCAAACTGAGTCCTGGAACATGGATGGTGCACGGCGGGTAGGGGAGGTCCAAGGGAATGAGCGAAGGGATCGTTCCCGTCCGGTCTTCCAGCTGACCCCAACCGCACAACTGCTCTATCTGGCTGCCCACCTGATGCTTCAGCACGGTGGTGCACAGGCACGGCTGCTCTGGTTCTACGACCTGCATCTCCTGGTCGATCGGTGGGGGACCGCCTGGATTGGGGGCTCCTGTTGCAGCGCGCCCGCGAGTTCCGTTGGGCCCCTGCCCTGCACGCTGCCCTCCAAGGCGCGCAGGAGCGCTTTCAGACACCCCTTCCCCCCGAGTTCCTCGCTGCTCTGACGGAGGTCCGCGACCAGGAGGCGGTGCGCCTGGTGAAACGCAAGGCGGGCGCCCTCCAGACCCGCAGCATCGGTGCGTGGAATGAGTTGGGGGCGTTGGATTGGCCGGCGAGGCTGCGTCTGGCATGGGCCATCGCCTGCCCGCTCCCGACGGATATGCAGTGGCGCTACACCCCTCGACCAACCTGGGCGTGGCCCTTGTACTACCCCTACCGCTGGCTCGGTATCCTGGGCGACGGTCTCTCAACCCTGACACAGTTGATGGGGAGGGCATGGGGGGAACAGGAGGGCGATTGCACCGGAATAAGACCTGCGTTTCCGCCAGTCGTGGCCGACAACCAACTAGACAACTCTTCACCGCAGCACTATAATCCTACCACTCATGAGAAGAGCGAGGCAGCGTGGCCACCGCTCGATTACGATTCTGAGGGAGACCACGCGTCGCTGATGCGTATCGGAATAGATGCCCGGATATTAGGATATCGACGCGCCGGTATCGGGCAGTACACGTACCGGCTGGTCGAAGCCCTGGCTGAAATTGATCAGGATGACGAGTTTATCATCTTCCAGAGTCGGCGGGATGGCAAGGAGATTGTTCAGCATCCCAACTTTCATCGGCAGACGCTGTACACACCATCACATCATCGCCTGGAACAGTGGGTCCTCCCGCTGGAGCTCTGGCGCCATCAATTAGACCTGCTCCACTCGCCAGATTTCATTCCACCTTTCCACCGCCGCCATGCCTCGGTCATCACCGTGCACGACCTGGGATTCTTGCACTTCCCGCACTTCGTCACGCAGGACAGTGCGCAGCACTACGGCTTGATTGATCAAGCCGTGCGCCGGACGGATCATATCATCGCAGTTTCGGGGAGCACGAAGACCGATATCATCAATCTGCTGGGGGTGGACGAGCGGAAGATCACGGTCATCCACGAAGCGACAACGCCTGACTACCACCCGCGAGTCACACCAGACGAGATGGCAGCGGTGTCGGAAGTCTGTGAGCGTTATGGTCTGCACCGCCCGTTCATCCTCTTTGTGAGCACGATTGAGCCGCGCAAGAACCTTCCGACGCTTTTGCGTGCCTTTCGCCGCCTTCGCGACGAGTACCGGGTTGGTGTCGAGCTGGTCGTGGTGGGCGAACGCGGCTGGCTCTCCGAGGACGTCTTCACGTTGACCACCGAGCTCCAACTCACCGAAGCTGCGAAATTTCTGGGACGGGTCCCGGCTCATGATCTCCCGCTGCTCTACAATGCGGCCATGGTCCATGTCCATCCCAGTTTCTACGAGGGGTTCGGCCTGACACCGCTCGAGGCCATGTCCTCGGGCACACCGACCATCGTCAGCAACGTCTCGAGTTTGCCGGAGGTCGTCGGCGATGCGGGACTGCTGGTCGCACCCGATGATGTTGCCGAGTGGACGGTGGCGATCTGGCGCCTGCTCACCGATTCGGCGCTGCGTGAAACCATGATCGAGAAGGGTCTCAAACGGGCGGCGACATTTAGCTGGGAGAAAGCAGCCCAGCAGCATTTGAGTATCTACCGCCGCTTTCGAAACGGCCGGTAAGACCGGTTGAAGGTTACAGGTTGGAAGGTTGAAGGTTGCGGCCGGGTGGAGTCTAACCTTCTACTTTCCAACCGTCCAACTCTCCATGCACCTGCTCTTCTTGACGCCCCAGCTTCCCTTCCCGCCAACGCAGGGGGCGAGCCTCCGGAACTGGGGCTGGCTGCGCGAGCTGAGTGCTCGGCACGAGGTCCACCTGTTCACTCTGGTTGCGCCCGGGCAAGAAACGGCGCTGGCAGCGGTTGAGGGCCTGCTGGCCTCGGTGAACGCGGTGCCTATGCCGAACCGCCGGCTGGCGCGTCGGGTGGCCCAGTTGGTGACGACGGCGACGCCCGACCTGGCGTTGCGGCTCTGGTCGGACCGGGCCGGGGCAGCGCTGGAGGCTCAACTGGCAGCGACGCCGTTCGACGTGGTCCAGGTGGAAGGCCTGGAACTCCTGCCCTACGCCGCACCGTTTCTGGGACGACCCGGCCCTGCCTGGGTCTACGATGCCCATAATGCCGAGGCGGCGCTCCAGGCGAGCGCCT
>DOUV01000138.1 GCA_003520455.1 Chloroflexota bacterium
AAATTTTTAGACACGCTCTAAGAAGAAGGGATGATGACCCAAACCTCAGTTAAAGAATATGAAGTCTTGCGTTTATCATTTTATTTGACGCCGAAATTTTTCATTAAACCAAGCAGAGCCTCGGTTTCCTGTAGGTTCCCAACCCTCCTCAACTAGCTTTTTTATCAAACTTCTATGTGCATTCAAAGGCTTATGCTCATCTGAACTGGGATAATGTACCGAGACAGCCTTAAATATAGGTGACTCTCCAGCGTTGTAGTTGCCCTGTAGTCCGATTGCACTAGCCCAAAATTGATATTTAGACGTGTAAAAACCTTCTTTGGGCCGTTGTATAACGATCTCACATGTTTCCCATTTGGGTTTCTCGGTTTGAACTCCCTGTTTTTGAGGTTTGCCACACTTCCAACAGAAGTTTGCCTCATCAGGGAGTTGCGTTCCACAACTAACACAATACACGTATCCTCTCAAAAAGCCGGGGGAAGCGCTAGCCAGACGGCCAGGAGGCCCCCAGGTTGAGCTCGGTCGCTTGCTGGCGGATGAGATCAGCAAGTCGCGGGATGGTGTTGGCGCCGGCAATGCGGTCACGGACGTAATGAATGAAGTTGAGGCCGAGTTTCTTGGTGGTGGCGGCCAGGGATTGGAAGGTGTCCCAGGCGGCCGTGCCGTCGCGAGTGCGGGGGCCAAAGCTGACCTCGCGCTTGCGGACGCGTGCGCGGGCGCCAAGTTCGGCCGGGTTGTTGTGCAACGAGATTTCGGGATGCTCCAGGACCATCAAGAGCGGCTGTTTTTTCTGGCGGGTGCGGGCCATCCGATCGTCTAAGGCCCAATAGCCGGTGCGCGTGGCAAAGAGCGTATCGAAGGCGGCCTCCAAGCGCTGGCGCTCGGCCAGGGTCGGATGCTGGCGATAGGCGAGGAGCTCATCGGAGTAGTTCCAGAAGCGGTCGCAGAAGTGCTCCACCAGGAGGCGGTGGTGTGCGACGAGGGGGGTGAGTTTGGTGGAGTGGCGGCCCTCGTGAATCCAACAGAGCGCCAGTTCCTCGGTGATCAGGTTGAACTGGGGCGCGTCGTCGCCGACCAGCAGGCGGATCACCGGCCATTCGGTCTGGGCATGGTAGGCTGCGACCGCAGCGGCATCGGCGATGCGCTGCCGGGTGATCGCGCCCACCTGGGCGCCGTGTTGATCCAACCACGCCTGGAGGCTGGCCTCATCCAGCTCGACGTCCTGGGGTGCCTTGAGCTGGAGCTGGGAGCGCGTCGTAACTGACACCTGCCTCTGTTCGAGCAGGGCAAAGGTTTCCGCATTGAAGCGATAGCTGAGCGGCTGACCACCCATCAGCGCCTGTACGACGCTCGGGCGATCTTTGCGCTCGGTGGTGTGGTAATTGGTATCCAGGGGGTGGCAGGTGATCTGACAGCTCTGATTGTCGCCCGCCACGCGCGTGCTGGTTTGGTCGTGGTGGTGCCACGGGCTGGACTCAAGCCCCGCCTGAAAGGCTTCGGCCCGTTCGCTGTGAAAGGCGTCCTGCTCTTTGATTACCATGTTCGACACTTCGCCCGCCGAGATGGCGACTCCCAGACTGTGGAGCAACTCCAGGATTTTGGGCTCGCTGATGGTGCTGGCGAAATACCAGACCACGACCAGCGCCCGAATCCCAGGCCCGAACTGCCCCTCATAGCCGGTCGGCAACTCGGCCAGATAGGTGCGCTGCGCCCCTGGCGAGTAGAATTTCTCCTTGCGGAAGCGGATCGTCTCAGCCTCCAAGCACACATCTTGGACGGTGACCTCTTCGTACCCTTTGAACTCAGCATCGCCCGGCAATTGCGCCCGGTCAACCACCACGATTTCTTCGCGTGTGACCTCAAGCCGTTCGATTTTACTGCGTCCCTCCCGACCCTTGGGCTTGAAGCGCTTCTTTTCCGAGGAGGAGTTGCCTGTGCCTGATCCGCTCCCACCTGATCCTTTGGCCTTGATGTCTGGCCTACCTTGTTCACCCTTCAAGCGGTTGATCTCGTCGCGCAGCCGTTGGATTTCCGCCTGCGCCGCTCGCCGGTCGGTCGTCACCTGCTCACCCAAGTTGAGCAACCGTGCGACCAACTCCCGCAGCCGCTCATCTTCGATCGTGCTCAGATCAAGCTCGTCAAACATCGTTCCCGACTCAACTCTGTTGCCTGCGCTCCTCTTTCAGTCTACACGCTTTGTCCTGCTTCCGCCATCCGCCTTTCGGCCTCTTGACAGACGGACCCGGCCAACTTCACCCCGCCTTATTGAGAAGATACGTCTAGCTACCCATCACTTTTAGGGATAAGGCAACCCCAAGATTTAAAGTAATCAACAAAGTGTGGTAAGATGGGATAGTACCATAGGTTAAAAGGAGCTATCCCAAGTGAAAGTCAGTCAAGCCGAGAAAGAGATGTACATTGAAACAGCCAAGCAACTCAAGGGACACGCCAGACGACTGTATATGGCCCGTGTGGTCAAAGCCCTGGGACGAGGGGGACAATGGTTTGCCAGCCAAGCCTTTGGCTGGGACCGCAACACGATCCGTAAAGGGACCAGAGAGTTAGAAACAGGCTTCATTTGCTATGATAATTATGCGGCCCGAGGTCGCCAGCGGGCGGAAGAACGGTTACCCCAGCTATTGGATGATCTGCGAGCGATAGCCGACCAACACAGCCAGGCAGACCCCAAGTTCCAAAGTCGGCGGTTGTATCTGCGCTTAAGTGCGGCCTCAGTCAGGCAGCAGTTGATCGAGCAGAAAGGCTACACCGATGACCAGTTGCCGAGTGAAGAAGTCATTCGCCAACGGCTCAATGAGTTGGGCTACAGCCTGAAGCGGGTAAAAAAAGTCAACCGGTGAAGAAAGTGCCTGAAACCGACGCCATTTTTGAACAATTAGCCGTCGTGAACCCGGCCGCCGATGCCGATGAGAGCGTGTTGCGCTTATCCGTTGACGCCAAAGCCACCATTCCGCTCGGCTTATTCTCCCGAGGCGGTTACAGTCGGTTGACGGTTAAGGCGCTAGACCACGATTTTGCGCCAGACAAAAAGGTGACCCCGGTGGGCGTTTTCTTGCCTCAATACCATGAACTCTTTCTTTTTCTGACCACCTCCCTGGTGACCGCCGATTTGATCGTGGACTGCATCCACCAGACCTGGTTGATGCTCGCAGACCGCTTCCCGTCAGTCCGCACCCTGCTGCTCAACGTGGACAACGGTCCTGAAAATCACTCCCGCCGCACCCAATTTATGAAACGACTGACGGACTTCGTGGATCACTTTGGCCTGATCCTTGACCTGGCTTACTATCCCCCCTACCACAGCAAGTACAATCCGATTGAACGCGTTTGGGGGGTGTTGGAGCAGCATTGGAATGGCTCCTTGTTAGACACGCTGGAAACGGTCCTCAACTTCGCTCAGACCATGACTTATAACGGCGTTCATCCTGTCGTTGATGTCGTGACCACCCCTTATCACACCGGCGTGAAATTGAGCCAAAAAGCGATGGCTAAACTTGAAGCACGCTTGGAGCGTTTACCTGGTTTAGAGAAATACTTTGTTCGTATCGCGCCTCTCTCATCTTAACAATGGTTGTTTATTTTCTTGGAGTTGCCTTAGGGACGAAGCGGAGATGCCAGGGCCAGCCATGAGCGAGTTGGCGTTCGAGCCAGTCCCAGCCAATGCGAAAGTAGCTTTTGTCGCGCCGGCGTTTGCGGTCGACCTGAGCGCGGAAGCCGCGCTTGACGACCCAACTGCCGAGGGTCAACAGCCAGGTGTAGACGAGGGCGGCGACCAGGACCAGGCGCTCGATGCGGTCGGCATGGCGCAGATGGGTGGCTTCCAGATCGAGGCCGTGGCCTTTGAGATCGCCGTAGAGCTCCTCGGTCCAGGCACGAATGGCGTAGCGGCGGAGTGTCCGGCAGGTGTCGGGCTGATCGGAGACCAGGTACCAGGGCTCGTCCTCGCCTTTGGCCCAGTGCAGCACCAACCAGAGCCAGCCATAGTTGTACTTCTGAGTCAGGCGCACCCAGCCAACGGTGATGGTCTGACCAGGGGCCAGCGACCAGGCCGACAAGGGCTGCCAGCGCCCCCCGGCCGGGCGGACATCGGAGAGCTGACTCAAGCGGATGCCACAGTGCCAACCCTGCGAGCGCACCCAGCGGATCAAGGGCACGGTCTGAAAGCCGCTATCGCCCAAGACCCAGACCTCGCGCGCCCCGCGCAGCCGCGGCGCCACCTCCCGCAGCAGGGCAATCTGTTCCTGACGACTCACATGACCCTTGCGCCCTTTATAGGCCCGCCAAGCCAGCGGAATCGCCCGCTGGCGATAGGCAATCGAGACCGTCAGCAGCCGATGCCCCACGCCCACTTTGGTGCAATCCAAGATCAGGCGCACCTGCTGTCGGCTCAGCGCCTGCACAATCCCCAGGACCACCGGTCGGTAGTCGCGTTGTATCCGCACCCGCGGATTCTTCAACCAGCGCACCAGCCGATTCACCACACTCGGTTCCTGGGCCCCCAGCGGCAGTTTCCGCGCCACTTTGCTCAGATGCACGCTTTCCGCCAAGTACATCCCGGTCACCCACCACGCCAACAGCCGCACCCGGGTGATCCGCTCATCGCTCAGCCATTTGCAAAACTGTTCCAAGACGCTATGATAGATCGCGAGGTTGCGTCGCATTCGTCGCTCCTGTCTACTGATGGCGGTCTTCCTTCAGTATACCAGGGCGCGCACGCAACCTCTATTCTTTGGCCCCATCAAAGTGATGGGTAGCTAGAATAGTGATCAGTGAACAGTAAACAGTAACGTGTGGCAACCTTGGGAGCGGTGGGAGATCCGGAGGGTGCTTTTGTCTGTCTGGCGTTCCTGGAGCGCGAGCGAGGCTTCCGATGCCTGACCCGACTGCCACCTCCAAGCAGCCGCTCACCCTGCCCTCGGCCCTGTCCGTCCTCGACGCCGACCTCGCCGGCCTCATCGATCGGGCCCTGACGCGCGTCGGTGACTTCGGCCAGGTGCGCCTGGTCGTGGTCAAGGACCGACTCCGGTTCATCAAGATCGTGCCGTTAAAGGTTGTAGGATGGCCAATGGCACACTTGCCACGAATGGCACGAATTGACACGAAAAATGAAAAAACAATTCGTGCCATTCGTGGCCAGGACCCCGCCGAGGTACCACGTGAGCAAGATCCTGTACAAAGAACTCTCCTACGCCATTGTCGGCGCCGCGATGGAGGTGCATCGCATCCTCAGCCCCGGCTCCCTGGAAGCAGTCTACCAGGCGTCCCTGGCGCACGAACTCTCGCTGCGCGGCATTCAGTTCGAGCAATTCAAGAAGCTGCCGGTCTCCTACAAAGGTGTTCTGGTGGGCGAGTACGTCGCCGACTTCGTGATCGAGGACAAGATCATTGTGGAACTCAAGGCGGTCTCAACGCTCCATCCGCGACACGACGCCCAGGCCCTCAACTCCCTGACCGCCACCGGCTTCCGCCTGGCCCTCGTGCTGAACTTCGGGGCCGCTTCACTCAAATACAAGCGCGTGGTGAAGTGACCCCTGCGCCCCACAAACGGCGAGAACGTCAGCCACGAATTCCACGAATAATAAAAAAGCCAATTCGTGTCAATTCGTGGAATTCGTGGCCACCATCCCATCACCGATGAACACTATGCCACCACCTACGCTACTCACCAAGATCGCTCACCGCGAGGCGCGCGTCGCCATCGTCGGCCTCGGCTACGTCGGGCTGCCGCTCGCCGTTGCCTTCGCCCGGGCCGGCTTCCGCGTCACCGGCATCGACGTCGACCAGCGCAAGGTCGATGCCATCACCCGGGGCCACGCCTCCATCGCGGACATCCCATCGGAAGTCCTCGCCCACTACACCGTCG
>DOUV01000137.1 GCA_003520455.1 Chloroflexota bacterium
TTCTGCCACGCCGTCGCCCTCGGCAACGCCCACCATGAGCCCGACGCCGGGCATCCTCCAGGTCCCGCTGCTCATCCAGGAAGCCCTTCCGGACGATCCGGCCCAGGCGGATTTCCAGCTCTTGCCGGGTCTCGACCGTTCCCAGGAGCCGGTCACCGTCGGGTTGCCCCTGCCGGAGGATGCTGGCGTCTCCAACGTCACCCAACTCGGCCTCTCCGGCGCCTCGGCCGGGCAGTTCCGGGTACTGGCCCGCTGGCCCAACGGCAACGTGAAATGGATCCTCGTGGATACCCTGGCCGATGTGTCGGCGGGCACGCAGACCAGGGGCATCAGCCTGACCGGCGGCTTCGGCAGCTTCGGCGGGCCAAACCTGGCCGCCGATCGAGGGACGACCATCGCCGTCAACACCGGTCCGGCCCAGTTCACGATCCGGAAGCAGGGGTTCAACCTGTTCGACGCGGTCACGGTCAACGGGGTGGCAGTGGTGGCTCCCGGCGCGTCTCCGGGGGTTGAGCTGATCGGTACCGACGGCTCGATCTTCCGGGCGGCCAACGATGCCAATGTGCAGGTCTCCATCGAGGAGAACGGCCCGGTGCGCGCGGTGGTCCTGGCGAAGGGCACGCATTACTCCGCCGGTGGCCAACGCAATCTCGACTTCACCGTGCGGATGCACTTCTATAAAGGCAAGAGCCGGGTCACGGTCTTCTACACTCTGCGCAACGCCAGCAAGGAGCAGGTTGAGAATGCCGCATTCCGCTCGCTGGAGCTGGTTGTGGCCTCTACCATCAGCCAACCGCAGTTTGTCCTCGGCAACCATACGGGGCAGACAACCGGCGCGCTGTCGCCGGGCAGCGCGGTGCGGCTCTTCCAGGGCGAGAATGCCTTCCCGAATGTGCGCGACTACGATTTCGAGTGTTGCTGGCCCACGACGATCTCCGGATACACGATCAGCCGGGACGGCCAGGTGCTGGCGAGCGACACGCGCGACCAGTTCATCGACCTCTTCTATGCCCAGGCCCGCGCCGGCGATGGGCGTGGCGTAACAATCGGCACGCGCTTTGCGGCCGGCTGGTGGCCGCAAGGTTTGGGCATCGACGGCGACGGCATGTTGCGTGTGGGCCTCTTCCCGCCGGGCAACGACCGGCCCTACTACGCCCGCTTCTTCGGCCATGTCACGCGCGAGGTGCTCTTCGATTTCGCCAGTGCCGCGCCCAACCCGCGCGATACCTTCTTCCGCTTCCAGTATCCCCTCGTGGCGAAGGCCGCCGACGTGGAGTGGTACAACCGGAGCGGGGCGCTGTGGGAGAAGATCGTCTCGTTCGCCGACGAGGCGGCCTACTACCAATCGCACGGCTGGCCGGTGGCGAACGACCAGTATGCGACCCTGAATCGCCGGCCGGAGTTTCGAATCTGGCGCCACCAGTACTGGGGGGCTGGCGGCGGGCTGAACCAGTACGACTTCACCAAGGTGGACGTGCACAATTTCCTGCGGCAGGGGGCGCTCTTCGGTGGTGGTTACTTCCTTGACGCCGAGCAGCGCCTGGCCTACAACGCCGACCTGGCCAGCTACCACAGCGATGACTTCCACGCCGCACAGGTGGCCAGTGAAGTGCCGGAATTGTACGATCCGGTGAGCGATGGGGTCAGGGGATTTGAAGAGTTGCCGAATGGCGACAAAGTGCCACAGGCCAAGGCGATCTTTGAGGGCGAGCACCGCCACGCCTCCGGCATGGCCTTGTGGTACTATCTCTCGGGCGACGAGCGCTTCCGGGAGACGTACACGGACTGGGGCGAGTACATGCAGACGCAGGCGAACTGGAACGGTTGGGAGCGGGGTCTGGCATGGAACATCTACAACCTCGTCGATCTCTACCGCTTCACGGGCGAGCCGGTCTATCACGACTTGGCCTGGCAGTCCCTCCGCCAGGAGGTGCTCGACAAAGCGGCGGTCTACCGGCAGTCGGCCGGCACCGACTGGCGGCGCGGATTCTTCGTTTCGGAGAGCGACGCCTCGGAGCCCGAGCGCAGCATGGCGGCCTTCATCAAGGGCGCCATGTTCCCACGCAGCTACGCCTATTTCCACGATTTCGCGGCCGCCAACAGGCTCGAGGCGGACCGCGCCCGCGATGTGCTGGAGGGCATGGTGCGCTTCGTGGCGTACGAGCTGTGGTTCGAGTATGGGCAGAATCCCGGTGATTTCGGCTTCCCCTACCGTATCTCGGCCGACTCACCGCCCCCGGCCGACGTCCGCACGATGGATGAGTGGTATGGCGGTCTCAAGGAGGCCTACCTCACCTTTGTCTACGGCTACCTGCTCACGGGGGATCGGGAATTTCTGCGGCGCGGCGAACTCCTCCAGAAGGCGACGGCCTACGATACGCCCGGAGGCTACTGGTTCCAGGACCTCCCCGACCGGCAGACGCTGCAGCATCTCCTGCAGCACACCGGTGAGTACGCCGTCTGGCGCGACCTGCCGGTGAGCGTGCGAAATAACGGCGGGGGGGCCTACACGCTCTCATGGACGGTGCCGGCCGGCGCGCGGCAGTACTGGATCAAGTACGCCGATAAGCCGATTGTTCCCTGGTTGAACTTCGATCGTTACACCCGGCAGTACCAGTACGATCCCAACCAGTACGTACCGTTCTTCGCGGCGCAGAATGTCGCCGATGAACCGACGCCGGGTCAGCCCGGTGCCACTGAAACGTATTCGATCTCCGGGCTTGATCCTGGGAAAATGTACAACTTTGCGGTGCGCTACGAAGCCGATTCGGACTGATCTCTGGCATGGCAGCGTTTTGGGAGAGAGATACAGAGGACACAGAGGGGTAGAGAAGAACGTTCGGAACCATCTGTGTCGCTGGGGCGAGATCCCGAATCTGAGGTTGCGCAGGTTCGGCGGGTGACCGGCAACCGCACGGCCTGGCCCGGTGGCGGGCTCGCTTGCCGCGCCCGGCCATCTGGCTATAGTACCAATCGGATAGGAACGAACCGGGCACTCCGGCCGGATCGAGTCTTCGAGCGGCGGGGGCGCGAAGGGCTGGAACCGAGCATCGTCATGACGCCGCTGTTCGACAAGCTTCTCGTCGCCAACCGGGGCGAGATTGCCGTGCGGATCATCCGTGCCTGCCGGGAATTGGGCATCGGCACGGTCGCGGTCTACTCCGAGGCCGACGCTGCCGCGCTGCACACCCGTCTGGCCGACGAGGCCGTGCTCATCGGCCCGCCGCCCCCCACCGAGTCGTACCTGTGCGGGGAGCGGATCATCGCCGCGGCCGTGGAGCGCGGCGCGCAGGCGATCCACCCCGGCTACGGCTTCCTGGCCGAGAAC
>DOUV01000705.1 GCA_003520455.1 Chloroflexota bacterium
AGGAACGCGACGGCGCCGCCGTCGACCTCCACGGCCGCCGCGTGGAGGTTATGGCAGCCGCGCCGGTGGAGGATAAAGGCTGTGACGAGGCCGAGAAAGAAGAAGCGGATCACCTCTTCGTCGAGGCCGGGCCGGGGAAGCGAGGAGACTTCAGAAAGAGCCGGGTCAATGAAGTACGCCGCCCGGCCGTGGTACCGGAAGAGCGTAGAGCCCTGGCGCTCGTAGACGCTCAGCAAGGCCCGTCCCGCAGCCTCGTATCTCCACAAGAGAACCCCGGGCTCGTCTTCCTCCGGCAAGCTGTGAGAATCCTCCGCCTGTACCCGCAGGAGCAGGTCCGGGGCGTTTCCGGCCGCAGCGGGCGCCTCAAGGAGGTATGGGAACGGGAGGCTTGAGGCGAGTTTTAACCCATAGACGGAGTACATTTCTTCTCCTCAGAGGGCACGAGGAATGAAGCGCGCGACTCGGTGTGGCTGACCTGGCCTCGGAATCACGTCCGGCGCGAAAAGCCCAGGTGCGCTCGAGCGCACTCATTCACAGAGCGTGCGCGCTGAGTGGGGGAACAGGCGTGCCCCGCAGCTGAGGACGCCATCCCTGAGAGCGCCGGCATCCTGCCGGCCTGGGGCCGGCGAGACGCCGGCGCTCCCAGCGACGCCACAGAATCCCCACCGCCGAACTCCCGTCCTTGACGGAACTACCCCAATCTGGTGTCGGCTTCAGCCGACTTTAGCTTTGAGCCCGGAATTTCAATCCCCCTCACCCGCGGGCCGAAACCACCGCACGCCCCTGTTCTGAGAGGGTACGGTTGCCGAAGAGGCGCTGCAGCCACAGTTCCAGACGATAGGTCCGTGCGAGAGCATACTTCAAGCCGTGATCGCCGTCCAGATACCGCCTGAAGGCTCGTTGCAGGGCAGGAAGATCAACATATCCCAGTGCCGCTGAGGACGGGTCGGCAAAACCGGCCGCCCACTGGGCGCGCTCGCGGACTTCATTCGGTCGCAGGGCGGGACTCCCGTTTCTGCCGGGCTCCTCGCAAACCGTCTCGGAGAGGACCGGCCCCAGCGCCCGGTGCAGCAGTGCTTTGGGACGTCCCTGTTGGATCTTCTGGGGCGCGGGAACGGCCAGGAGGAACTCGAACAGGCGGCGATCGAAAAAAGGATGGCGAAGCTCAAGGCCGTGCCTGAGCCCTTCGCTCTGGAGCCAGAGCATCCGGTTCGAGTGGTGGGCGAGGCTAATGGCCTCAGCCTCGGCTTGTTGAGACGGCCTCCGGCGACCGCGCGCCGGGCGGTGCGCGCGCAAGCGCGCCTTGAGGTCAATCTGGGTGGCGAACTCAGGAGCAATCCATTCTGGAAGCCGGTATTCCAGACCACTGGCCGGTTGCCTGAAAATGAGAGGCCTGGCCAGGTAGTTGAAGATGAGCCACCAGCGAAACCGGAATGAATAGCAGGAGAGCTCCTCGCGCAGCGCCGACCAGCGGCGAGCCATCAGCAGGTCGAGGAGATAGTAATAGCTACCGGCTAACACGAGATCGCCACCGTACCCTGTCAAGAGAACCCGGATGCCGTGCTCGCGGGCACAATCCATCAGCTGTTGGACCATCCCAACGTACATGCCCTCGAGCGGTTCGTCCCACGCGCCGGGCGTCACGTCGTCGACTGCGAAGGTCCAGGTTGAATCTCCCGGAACGTAATGGGCGACAAACTGGTAACGTTTGCTCACCAGTTCGGCATTGCGACGCTCCGCACTGGAGCCAAGATGATCGAGGGTCGCCGTAAACGTCGTAAAGGCGTCTCGAAGGCATCGCTTTTCCTGATCGAGTTCCCCGATCGTGCAGGCCACCGCCCGGGAGTCGAGCCCACCGCTCAAGAGCAGGCCGGTCTGGTGGTTGGCCCGGAGACGGCTCTCGACGGCCTGCTGCAGCAGGCTGTGGAAATGATCGGCGTACTCGCTCTCCCGGGGGTAGGAGATGGTGCGATCCCAATCCGGAGCCCAGTAGCACCTCTTTCGCACTCCTTGAGAGCCGACTTCGAGGAGATGGCCTGGGGGAAGGCGCGATATTCCCCGGAAGAAGGTCTCGTCAGGATTGTCGAGATTGCCGGCGAGAAAGTCGCCCACCATCCCTTCATTGATCTCTCGGGGAAGATGGGGGGACTGGCGAAGCTGGTCGATTCGCGAGGCGATGAGACACGTCGCCCCGACGACGGCGTAGTGAAGCGGCCGAACGCCAAGGGGATCCCTCGCCGCCAGCAGTCGTTGTGCTCGCCAGTCCCAAAGCACAAACGCAAAATCCCCTACCAATCGTTCGAGGCAGGCCGGTCCCCACAGTCGGTACGCGTCGAGGAGCAGGCGCGCATCGGACGGTCCGGTGTCCGTTTCCACACCCGCCAGCCGGCTGAGCAGGTCCTCGCGATTGTCGAGGCGGCCGTCCCATACGAGGACGAGGCCGTGTTCCCCATCGACCAGAGGGTGGGCCTCCGTTGGGCGTGGCTCTACCATCTCAAGTCGGCAAGAGCCCATACCAAACGCCCCGCGAACCCAGATACCCGCGCTCTCGGGTCCATAGGGACGCGCCGCTTCGACCATGCGTGCCAGCAGCGGACGATCGACCGGGCGCCCGTCCATATTGAGAATGGCAGCGAGAGCACTCATGGAAAGGGGACGGTGTCGCTCGTGGCCTGGAGCGGTTGATACTGGCTGGTGTGGTCCGGTGAGCCATGAAGAACGAGGCCCCGGTGTTCCAACCAGGCGTGCGCGTCGAGGCGCGCCCCACGCAGTCTGACCCCAATCCGAAGTCTGCTCGCGATCCCCCGGCGGCCGAGGAGTTGCTGGAGCACGAGCGCCCGTTGCAGGCAACTGAGCCGTATGGGAATCGTGCACTCGGCGAGGTGGAGTGCGCGTCGAGCGGCCTCGATGATTCTCTCTTCCTCGGCGGCGGAATAGCGGCGAGTTGGGCGCTCGGGATGGGGCGCAGCGTGAAAGACGCTGCGCCCCCCGCTGGCACGCAGCCGCAGAGTGACCAGGATGATCAGGACGTAGGCCTCAACGTAGAGACCGAGGCGCATAGGCAGAACTACCGGCGTTCTCCTTCCCGCATCGTGCTATCGGTGAGATCGGGCAACTCTGTTGTCGAATGGGTGATCTCTGATAGTTTTCCGTGCCGCACCAACTGGGGTGGCTCATAGACCGGCTGCTCGCTCTTCTTGGTCTGCTGCTCTGACATTGCTACCTCCTTACTCAAGTGTGTTTTGCCAGGGTCACGCGCACGCAACCGCGCGTGCGTGACCCCATCAAATCAATCAGTCTTGACGGTGGATCAGACCAACGTCCTGGAGTTCTTGAAGGAACGGGATGAGATCGGCCATCAGCTCCTCTTCTGCGAGTTGATACGCCGACGACAGCCCCTCGCAGATGTCACCGATCGTAGTCCTGGAGCTCAGGAGATGCCATACCCGCGTCCCAGTCTGGTTGAGGCTGTAATAGTTCGCAGAGCGCGTGTCGAGCAGGACGAGCTCGCCTTCCAACTCGCGGAAGAGGACATCGGTTGCCACAGTATAAGTTGCTGTCGGAGGAATCACGGGCGCACCTTTCTCGGGTCTCTTCTTCAAAAACCGGACCGAGGGTGTTTGCGTGCGGCTCTGCCGCACGCAAGACCCCCGGTCCCCTTTTGAAGGCAACTTTCATGGTGCCAGGAAAACCGGCCGGTGATGGTCTATCGCTCACCGCGGATAAGGCGGTGACCTGGTGGACGCGATCAACGCGAAATGCGACGAGCAGGCCCATCGCGCCGAGTCACCGAAAGCCCGATCGTTTTCCAGATCCGATCGTCTCGGCGCGTATTCTCGGACCCAGCCCCGCGTCGAAGAGATCCTCGATCACAGGCAGACCAAAGCGCACGAAGAAGTCCGCTTTTCGCATTGCTCCGTTGGCTTCGCCGCGTGCCACATCTCCCGCGCCCCGGCTCACAGGGGCGGAACACGAGGGGCGTTACGCGCAATACCCCCACGTTCACCATCGTCAACTATGTTTAGCGATTTCAGGGAGTTGGTATTGTCAGTGTGTCGTGTGTGCGACCTGAAACCTCGGTTGAGAGTCTAGTCGGCGAGAAGAGACGGCGGAGTACGTCGATAGCTCGCAAATGCCGATCCCTTGCACTCCGGCCAAGAGATGGTGTTGAGGGCTCTAAGGATGCCAATTGTACTGTATATCTCCCGCTGTGTCTAGCCCCCAATCAGGGGCTCAGGGCGTCTGAACAGTCGTGGGGGCAGCAGTAGCAAAGCAGTCCGATCGAATCGCGTCTGACTGAAGGCGACGCCGCAGGCAAAACCCGCCCCGGCGACGAGGGGATGACTCCGGCGCCCGGCATCGCCGGGACATCGTCCCTCCATTGTCGGGTCCATTGTCAGGGCGGGTTTTGCGGCGCCACGTCGCCGGCCAGAACGGCGCGCCCGTGGCGGCGCACCACGAATGAGAGCCACTCGAAACCCGCCCGAGGGCGATGCCATCGACAACGTCATTGTCAGTGCCCCTCCATTGTCGGGGCGGGTTTTGCCTGTGTCGTCGCCGACCAGAACGGCGCGATCGTGGCGGCGCGCCACGAATGAGAGCCACTCGAAACCCGCCCGAGGGCAATGAGATCTGCAATGTCGTTGTCAGTGGAGAAACAGTGACAGGGCGGGTTTCGGACGATCCGTCCTGGCGCCGCCTGATTCCCGCCCGGATCGCGCCTGCAGGGCGTCGCCCCAGGCAAAACCCGCCCCGACGAGGAAGGGGTCGGATCGCGGCTGCGGGGCGACGGCACAGGCAAAACCCGCCCCGACGAGGACAACGACGAGGAGCGTTTCTGGTGCGAGAGCGGTGGCGATTTCGAGCAGCTGGAAGGGTGGGGCGGCGACCACGCGCAGGCGACTTTCGAGGGAGTTGCGCCTCAGACACCCTCGCCGCAGATCGCCCGGCGAATCAGTTCGAGATCGGCGCTCCCGATGTTTTGATGAATGGGGATGTCCAGGCCATGTCGTGCTACAACCGCGGCGTTCGGCTTCTCCGGCAACCCGAGATAGCGATCGATCGTCAGCCTCCAGCTGAATGGACCAACCGGCAACCCCTGGCGCCGCAGGCTGTGGGAAATCTCGGGGCCGGCTTCAAGGGGAGTAGGGATTACTTTCTGTTTTAGCCAGGCCGGCGTCACACGCGGCCCAACGTACCAGCTTTTGCCCGTCCCGTCGGTAAAGAAGGTCGAATTTGCATTACGATTCCTGACGATGTCCGGATACCGCTGCAACTGCCACAAGCCCAAAGCCGCTCGTAGCGGGCCGATGCCGCTCACCGGGAAGAGGCGCTTTGTGCCCCATGGCACCACGGTGGGTTTCACGAGTCGCCGAACAATTCCGTACGTAAAGGCGTTCTTGATACGCCTGAGCGTCACTGCGAGCAATCGCGACCGGTTCGTGCCCTGGCGCCGCCGGTGCAGATAGGCGAGGAAAGCCTTCAGTTCCCGCTCTTCTGTCTCCACGCCGATCACAGGCTCGTCAAAATGGATTCGTGACGACAGATCCGGGGTATTCACCACCAGGAGGCCGCCGCCTCCCAGGGAGATCGGCTTGTCGTAGTTGAAGCTGAAAATCGCAGCATCCCCCACGGTCCCGGCCATCGAATTCTCGATTGTGCCGCCGACAGTGTGGGCACAATCCTCGATCACGAGCACCCCCAATTTCTCGGCAGCTCCTAGAATGGGCCGGAAGTCCGTTGGCACCCCAAACAGGTGCGGTATCACGACAGCTCGATGCCGGGGTTTGAGCTGGTCCGCGATCGACTCCCAGTTGATGCGGCCCGCCGTATCGGCGAGATCAAACGTTTCAATTCGCAGGCCCGCCTTCAGGACGGCATCCGCCACAAGCCGGCAATTAAAACTGGACAGCAAAACGCAGCCCGCTTTGCGCGGAATCGCGCGAGCCAGGAATTGCTGCAGAGCAATCGAGCCGCTCCTCGCCGGCCATATCGTGCCGTGTGCACCCAAGAAGCTGCGGAACTCGTCCAGGAAATCCCTGGTCTCGATCTGGCGGGCGTGTACGCGGCAGAGGGCGAAGACATCGCTGTCCCAAAATTCCTCTACCAGATCCTTCTTTCGTGTGGACATCCGCTTTGCTCGTCCCCTCGAAAACGGCTCGGACGGAACCTATTGTACGTCTGACCCTATCTTCTCAACAATCCGGGCCGCGGGGTCGCGCCATTGCCGGCCCGGGAGAGGATGCCGCGCGCCAAAACCCCCGTACCCTTCTTCAACGTGAAACTCGCCGCTCGAGGTGCCGGGGTCTCTCCAGAGGGGGCAGACTTCCGAAGTCTAAGCACGCTCCGACGACGGTGATCGAGGCGAGGACCGGCTGTCAACAAGACTTCGGAAGCCTTCTCTCTCACCCTCTGCGGGACGACTTGACCGCTGTTCTGGCGCGCCGGTCAAGGCGGTGCCGAGACGATTCCAAAGCAGCTTGTGAAGGTGCTGTCAGGTGCGTCGGGCACGCTGGTGCCCCGTTCCACCTGAATCCGCCCCCAGCGTGCCCGGAGGGGCACGCCCGGCC
>DOUV01000052.1 GCA_003520455.1 Chloroflexota bacterium
GCCCTCGCCGCCGGTGGGGGCCCCGCCGCCCGCCTGCCGCAGCCCACTGCGCCCGTCCCAGTCCGTGAACGCCTTCAACAGGGCGCTGTAGACCTCGCTCCGGACCCAGTAGTCCGGCAGGCCCGCCGCCCCCATGAAGTTGAAGGTGGGCATTTTGGCGCTGTCCTCTTTGGGCTCGTGCCTGATCACCCAGTAGCCCGGCAGGTCAATTCGGTCGCCGCGCTTGGGCGGCGACTTGCTGTAATCGTACTCATCGTTCAAGCGGAAGACATGCCCGATCTCGTGGGAGGCGACGATCGGCTTCTGCTCGTCAAGATTGACCACACCGCGAATGCCGATCTGAGCCAGCACCAGACCCGAAACCAATTTGAACTGCAGCCCCACTGTTGCCGGCGAGGCCATGTAGGTCCCGAACCAGTCCGGCGGCAGAACCGCGACCATCAGGTCGGCGTCGGGCGCCTGGCGGCGGGCCGCGAGGTAGACCGTGCCGTAGAGCGTCGAGAGCGCGCGGTTATCCACGGTACCGCCCGCGTCCACCAACGCCTTCTCGTTCGTGCGGACCATGTGCGGGGTGGTCGTATAGTCGGCCTCGACGTGATCGGCTGGCAACGGGTAGACTGCTTCGAGAAAATCGGTCTGAAGCTCGACAAACTTGGGCACGATCGCGTCGTACTGGTAGCGGCGGCGCTGTTCGGGCGTCCAGTCCGTCGGCATGTAGAAGATTTTGAGCCCCCGCGTGGGGCTGACAACCACAGTGTCGAGCGTGCTCTGGCCACTGGCCCCGCCCGACAGGCTGGCGGTGACTGTGAGGGGACCGGCCTTGTGCGGCGGATCGACGAAAACGTCCACCCACTGTTGGCCGGCCTGCAAGCGCACATCCTGCCGGTAGTCGTGGCCATCGAAGACCACGGTCAGCGTCGCCCGGCCGGGCTGCTCGGCGCGGATCGCCACCCGGACAACTGTCGCCTTGCCGGCCACGAGTGGGAAGCCCGCGAGCACCTGGATCGGCGAGACCTCGATGACCTGGGCACCGCCTTGGGCGGAGGCCACGAGCGCGTTCGGCGGGAGGCACCCAACCACGACGAGAACGAGGATCAGCAAGTAGCCCAACCCCAGTCGGAGTCGAGGGGAACGGACAGACAACATACTCAGCCTTTCGAGAGTCGCTACAGGTTGAAGGTTCAAGCTTGAAGGTCTGGCAGCGCGCAGGCGTCACCTTCAAGCTTCCAACCTTCAACGTTAGTTACCGGCTCTGATGCTCCGTGTAGCCCAGCGTAACACTGGCGGGGGCCGGACCGAGGACGGTCAGGAGGTATTGCCCCTCGTTGAGGTGCAGCGCCTTCAGGGCCGCCTCGTCGTCCCCCGCGTGCCATGAGACCAGCGGCGCGCTCATGGCACCGTTGTCGAAGAGCTCGAACCCGGTTGCGTTCTCGTCCAGCGCCTCGATCGAGAAGTCATCGGCGCTCCCGCCCAGGGGAACGCGGAAAATGCCGGCCGAAAGCTGCTCGCCCCAACTCTCTTCGGTCACTTGCGCCGTGACGGTGCGGGACACATCGACACTGGGACCATTCGTTGGAGTGAAATTCTTGTTGATAAAGTCTTTGCCGCTGACGGGGGTGCCGTCCTGATCGAGAACCTGCACCTCGGAACGAGCCAGGAGCGCCTCAGCCGTGATCGTGCCGTCGAGCCATTGATCCATCGCCGTTGCCAGCAGCATGTGCACGATGTAATACGTCTGGCCGTTCGGATCTTTCCAGTCGAGAACGTTGACGAACTCGGTGCTCTCCGGGAAGAGCGTCCGCAGGGTCCCAAACGAGCGGAGCGCCTGGTTGGCCACCCGGCGGTTAAAGCTCTGCTGGTCCATCACGGTTTCGACCCAGGCAATATCCTGCTTGTCGCCCATGTAATTGGTGCCCTGCTCGCGACCGGCATCTCGAAAGAGATAATCCTCCACCTCGTAGGCCTCTTTGAGGACGGCCCGGAGGGCATCGGCCGTCCGCGGGGCGCGATCGACCAGGACCGGGACGGCGGCGTTCTGCGAGCCGGTACTGGCCTGGATGAGGACCTGACCCAACGCGCGGCTGGCGGTGAAGGGACGAATCGCGACCCCTGCGTCCTCGTTCGTCGTGATGGTGCCGAGATCCTGCGGGTCAGAACCGGTGGCGACGAAGCTGAATCGAACCTCGTGACCGATTAGCGGTTGGCCCTGGCGGTCGCTGAGTTGCGCCAGCGCCAGCCCGATCGTCTCACTATCGGCCGGCAGGAAGAAGGTGCTGGGCTGCAGTAAGATATTCTCGTCGCTGCGTTGAGCGTCGTCTTGCGGCGGGGGCGGTGTCCCGCCCCCGAAATCTTTCTGGGTGAAATCCTTGGCGGTGAAGTCCTTCTCGCTGATGAAGCGGCCGGTCTCGGTATCGAGGATCTTCAGCGCGCGGCGAATCGGGTGCCAAAACTCATCGAACCCGATGAGCTCGTTAAACCAATCGTCGAAATTCTGGCTGGTGCTCGGGTAGAGGAGCCAGTACCGTTCCACCTGAAGCGCGACGACCAGAACATCGGCCTCGGCATAGACATCGCGGAGCGCACCGAGGCCGACGACCACCTGCCGGACGGTGGTGTCGCTGTCGAGTTGGGGCTCGGCGGCCTGCATGGCGACGTAGACCGTGCTACGATCCTGCCGGCCCTGGTCGTCGGTGGCAAAACCGATTTCCAGAACCTGGTAGCCGCGCGCCTCGAGTGCAGCTCGCACGTGGAGCGCGTCTGGGTCCTGGTCTTCCCCCTGCGCCAACACCGTCGTCGGAAGCAGGCTGAGGACCAGAAAGGCGAGAAGCCAACGATGGCGCGGCCGGAGGAATCGCAGCATGCTCAATCCTGCAGTTCTCGCTTTCTATGGGGAGTCCCGTCCATGACCACCTTCAAACCGAGACGCCGAGCATTTGGTTTCAGTCTCGCCCAGAGGGACTGGCCTGCGTCGGCCAGGTGCAACGCACTGGGCGAAGTGCGTTGCACCTCAAGAACGTTCACTGTTGCCCCTGCGCCTCGACGTCACGACCCTGCGTTTTTCCCCGCGCCTCTACTTCAGCAAGACGGCCACGACGACGAGTGTGATGCTGAGAATGAAGCCGAACTGGACGACGGCAATCGCCACATTGCCACGACGTAGCTCGGCGAACTCGTCAACCCCCGGCGTCAGGCGGTGGAAGAGGGCCATGGCCAGTGGGATGGCGACACCAAAGGCAACCGCCGCCACGGCCGTCCACAGAAGAGCAAAGACGACGTTGATGAGAAAGGAGCCCCAGTTTGGACCGGCGGCGACACCGGGTACCGGTGGAAGACCGCCTTGGAGCAGGATCCAGGGGTTCATAGCACCTCCGCTCCGAGCCTACTTCAAGAGGATCGCGACGACGACGAGTGTGACGCTGAGAATGAAGCCGAACTGGACGATGGCAACGGCCACGTTGCCCTGGCGCAATTCGGCGAACTCGTCAATCCCCGGCGTCATCCGGTTGAAGACCACCATGGCCAGCGGGATTGCGATGCCGAAGGCAACCGCGGCCACAATCGTCCACAAGAGAGCAAACACGACATTGACGAGAAAGGCGCCCCAGTCCGGGCCGGCAGCAGCACCAGGAATCGGAGGGAGACCACCTTGAAGCAGAAAGAACGGGTTCATTGAGAATAATCCTCCTCGTAATGGATTCTACGCTCGACGCTTCCGCCCTCAGCGCAAGCCGGGCGCTCAAGGCGCGAAGCGTTTGTTCCAGAAATCGTCGCTACGCACTTCTTCGTTGGTCGTCGTATCGAAGACCCGGTTCTCGACGTGTTCATTGAAGAAGGTATCGGCGTCGAGCGACTCGTCGATCGCCCACGCCTCGAAGCCGGCGGTGTCGGTTGACCAGAAAATGATGAATCGGTCGTACAGCAGCGCTGTGGTCAGGTACTCGGCCTGCTTGTAATTGTTATCGAGGGCCAGCCACCCCCAGATCACCTGGGTAAGATGCTCCTCGTTGAGGTCCGGGGTGACGGCATCCATGACGACGACGGGCAGAGCCTCGTTGTCGTCGAAAAACTCGACGCCGTGGACGGTGTAGCCCTGGTTCTCCAGGAAGGCGACCGTCGCATCCTCTGGGTTGTCGCTCCCGCCGCCGCCAACCTGGATCGTCACGGTGGCCTGCTTGCCGCCGGCCGAGGCCGTGATGTTCGCGGAACCCTCGTCGCGGCCGGGAGTGTAGATCACTTCGGCAACACCCGTGGCGTCGGTCGTGGTGCTGGTCGGGCGAACTCGGCCCCCCGCCGAGCCGCTCACGGCGAAGGTAACCTCGGTATTGGCGAGCGGACGGTTGTTAGAGCCGATGACCGTGGCCGTGAGTGTCACACTCTCCGTGGGATCGGCATCGACCGCGAGAGCCGAGGCTTCGAGCCGCACCGAGCCGACGGATGGGTTCGAGCGTTTTCCACCTGACTTGCCGAGGTCAATAGGACTGACCGGGGCGTTGCCGCCGGTGCCGGTGCCGGTGCCCTTGTTTCCGGTTCCGCTCCCCTTGAAGCTCTTGTTCTGGAAGTCCTTCTGCTCTTCCTCGCTGAGGAACCGTTTCTGGTTCTTGTCGTAGATCGCAAATGAGGCGTAGCGCTTCCAGAAATCACTTTCCTTGATCTGGCCGGCGCTGTAGCGCTCCCAGCCATCGCGCATGGCGAAATAGACCAGGGCGATCTGCTGGTTGTAATCCAGAGCCACCTGGTAGATGTCTACATCCGGAAAGCCCTTATTCAAGATGCCGAGACCGTCGTAGACCTGCTGGATCAGGCGCTTGTCCTGGAGGTCGCGCGAAATAGCGCTCATGGCCAGCCAGGCGATCGTGAAGGTGTCGCCGTTCTTGTCCTGGCCATCATCGGTCCCAGCGCTGAGAAATTCGTAACCGGCATCGCTCACGGCGCCTTCAACATCAAATTCGCCCACGGTGGCGGGATTGTCGCCGCTCACGAGGTTGAAACTGTAGACTGTGACCTGCTTCCCCTCAACGGTAAAGCGCACTGCCCACTCGCCCTCGACCTTCGCAGGATCGGCCTGCGCGAGCACGAGGCCTTTGCGGGCGAGTGAGTCTTCAGTGACGTCGTCCGTGATGGTGAGTTGGTCGTCGTCGTACCACTCGGTATCGCGCCAGGGGCGGCCGGTGGGTGCGACAAATTCGATTTCGACCGGGACCTCTGCGTCTACGCCCTCAGGCGACTCCCACCAGAGAGCGATGCCGGCATAGATCGCCTCGACACCAAGGGTGAAGGTGGTCTCGTCGAGGTTGTCAAAGTCATCTGGGTTGGTGGTGACCCATACCCGGCCCGTGAACCGCCGTCCCCCACCCTGCCGGTCGGGGGCAGCGAAGACAGAGCCGGCAGGCAGAACACTGGTCAGGGCTAAAAACAGCGGGAGGAGCCAACGCAACGTTGGTCGCCACATGGATTGCTCCTTTCGCAGACAGAGAGCAGAACGGGGAGGTTGCGAGTATACACGGGAACGTAAGGCTGTCAATCGGGCAGGCAAAAATATAGTTGTTTGTTGCTCGATTGGCTCTCAGACGTGCACTGAACGTCGCCAAGGTAAACGCACGGTCGTGAGACTTTGGGACATCAATTGACGCGAGTTGAGGGGAAAAAGGGCCTATTCCCCTCTTAACGCCTTTGAGAGCTCGACCTGCGAAAACGGCGTGCGACGGTGTGAGCGAACGCCAGGGGAAGGGTTCTGTCAGCGGGAGTTGG
>DOUV01000061.1 GCA_003520455.1 Chloroflexota bacterium
GCACCGCCTCGAGCAGGGCAGCCGGTGTGCGGTACTCGTCTACTCGCAGAGACTCGCGGAAGAAGGGGCGGGGAGAAGAGGCGACATGGCGCGCAGTGAACCCTTCTCCGTCCAGCACGACGTCGTAGATGCCCTTCTTCCAGTTGTGTTCCCCCATGGCACAATGCTCGAGTGATCCGGGGTTGAAGATCCAGCCGTCGCGCTCGAAGGGCTTGTGGAAGTGGCCGAGCGCAACGTAGTCGACGCAGTCGCGCAGGGGCACGAGTTGGGCGTAGCTGAGCCCGCCCCGGCGGTTGCCCATCTCGCCCTCCAGCCCGGTGTGGGCCAGCAGAACGGTGTGGCGCCGGCGCGGCAGACTCCGGATCGCCTCGACCAGGCGCGGCCACCACGGTCCGGCCGCGCCCCACGGCACCCCGATCACGCGCAGCTCCCCCAGATCGATGTACCCACCCCTGTGGCCGTCCCACAGTGTGAGTGTGGGCACACGGCCGTCCGCCCCTCCAGCATCCTTTGTCAGGGCGGGCTGGAGGAGCGTGAGGTAGCCCTCCTCCGCCAGAACATCCAGCCACGAGATCTGATCCAGGTAGCGCGCCCGGTCGTGGTTCCCGGTGATGGCAACAACCGGAACCCGCGCGTCGCGAGCGCGGCCGAGGGTCGTCGCGGCCTGGAGATAGGCCTGCGGGGGGACGGTCGACTTTTCGAAGAGATCGCCCGCAATCAAGATCGCATCCACCCCCTCGCGAACGGCCCACTCGATTGCCCAGCGAAAGGCCTGCCCGAAGTCGTCGAACCGCGCATCCAACCCGTACTGGTGGTAGCCGAGGTGCACGTCGGCGATGTGGATGAAACGCATGGAGCCCTCCGTGTTCCAGGCTGCAGGCCGCGCAGCAGCTCGGCGATCACGAGGTTCTTGATCTGCGGCGCGTCGGTGTCGCTCGGGTCGATGATCGTGACCTGTCCGGGTGTAGTCAGGGCCTCGTAGTCGAGCGGGGTGGCTTTCGGATTGTCGAAGACGTTGAGGCGCAGGAGCTGGCTGAGCCGCCCCTGGACCCGGCGCTGCATCGAGCGGGAGAGGTTGGAGGCCCGGCCAGGGCGATTTTTCCGGCGGCCAGGTTGAGTGTAACAGATCGAAATCAACTGGACAAGCCCCGCCGGATGCGATTCGACCGGAATTCCCGTCACGGCCCCAAGGTATTCCTCTCTTTGCGCCTTGGCGTGCGGTCTGCTGTTGTTCCAGTTGAAGAAGCCCACCAACGGTGGGATGCTCGTAGTCGACGGTGGCTGGCAGCCGTTTTGGAGGCAGTGGTGGGGGCGTTGCGCGATTGTGGGTGAGACGGGTGCATGCGGCGTGGCGTCCAGCGAGACGGCCTCAAAGTGAGCAGAAAGTGAGCAGCGATTGGGCTGGAAGTAAGCGGCGGGGGGCGGTAGAGTGTGCCTGCGTTGATCGATCACGAATCAGGAGGCAATTCAATGAAGTGGCGTTTGCGTCTCAGCCTGTCATTCTGCATCGGCCTGCTCACGGTCGTGTTGGGAGCCGGAACGACCGTCGCTGCGGGACCGCCAACGATCTGCACCGCCGACTTGATCATTTTCACCACGGATCCCGGGGCCGCCACCACCACGGGCCAGGTGACGCATTTCCGCGAGAGTGGTGTTGCCGGGTGGTATACCTCGGGCATCTTGAATGGGTACACCTTCAGCGGCGCGCAAGATATCATGGTCAACAACAAGACCCACACGTCGCAATTGCAGGGCTCGTACATCGCCACAGGGCCAGACAACAATAGTCTGACGATTCGCTACACCGGTCACGCCGACCTGCTCACGGGAATCGCAACCGGGCACTTCGTGACGGCGGGCGGGACAGGCGCGTTCGCCAACTTCCACTGGGAGGGAGAGATTGCGGCCCATCTCATCAGTCTCACCCCGCCAACCTTCGAAACCACGGACACCGGTCCCTGCCACGCGGCCCCCTGAGCCAACCACCCTCCCCTTACCACACGCGCCCGAGCATCGATTGATGCTCGGGCGCGTGTGCGCCCGGTCGGGACGAATAGCCCTAACCTGGCCCCGCCGGCTCTCTATCGTCCAGAGCGATCAAATTGTATGAGATCCTGGTGGATGAATTGGACCACCGGGGCAGGCGACCAGGCGCGAAGAGCTCATCGCCGGGGGAAGAAATGCTCATGTAAATGCGAGGTTGAGAACGCGATCTCAGGATCAGGAGAGCCTTGCAGCGCCGCGGCCGACAACCTCTTTCGTGTTCGGACCGAGCACAATCACCTGCAAGGGCCGGTTGGGCTTGACCAACCCTGCATCCACAGCCAGGGCCAGCGCGTGGCCGATGGTATTGGCATCCAGCCGGTCGGCAGCCTCCCGAAGATAGTCCCTCACTGTGTACCGCGATAGTCCAAGCCGCCGGGCCGTCTCTCCTACAGTGAGACCATTGGCCAGGTGAGTCAGGCACTCGTGCTGACGGGGCGAGAGCGGCGCTTTCATCATACGATCATCCCTCCACCACTGCGGGCGCCCAACGGCGTGGTGAGCGCCTTGTACGACGGGCGATCAAGGAGCGATTCTAGGAAATTGGAGAATGCAGGACAAGTCAATCGGCAAGTCCGCGGCCCGGCGGAGCACTTCAGCGTACCGCAAGCATACTTCTGACAAATCCGGATGCGTTTGTGCCCAACCGGTGTACGCATCCGACTCTTCGCGTTCGGCCGCCTCCAGCAGCATGCGGCGCAATCGGGGCGCGCCGCCAGCGAGGCAGCGGGCGCAAATATCACCGGCCAGGAGTTCATTCCCCAACCAGGCGAGGACGTGCGACAGTGCAGACTCGAGCGGACCGCGGCAAAGCGAACACTTTTCAGCCCACGCTTCGGGGCGAGTTCGCCCGTCGACGGTCTGCACTTCGACCGTCACGCGATCTATAGGTCTCATGCTCACGAAGGCCCTCCTTTCCGTCTCTGTGCCCATCCGGAACAAGCCATAAGGCCTGCAAAAAGCGCCGGCAGCGCCGCCGGATGCTCGAGAATACTGCGCTTCGAGCAGGTACGATTGCGCTCCGAACTGCATCGGCTCGGGATTTGAACCGGCCAGGGCCCTGCTTGACCTCCCAGCCAATCGTTACCAGGCTTCCGTCGCGTCTCGTAGCGGCGCCGCCGCTGTCCAGTCCCAAACACGACTCTGGTCGGCTGAGGCCACAAACCAGGACAAGTCGCGGTATGCCCAGGCAAGTTCCGGGTCTGGATTCGCAGCTAACTGAGCTTCCACTCGTTCAAGCAGCGCAGTACACGCGCCTGGATTCTTCAGCAAATACCCGACGTCGTGGTCATCGGCGGCGTTCATGGCTTCCCCTCTCCCCGTACCCAGGGGTCGTGATATGGCAAAGCGAACGTGGCTGTAGACATAGCACCGATGAGTAACATTACAAACGAGTAACATTACAGCCGCAAGTGCGTGCGTGGCGAAGATGGTGAACAAAGTTTCACGTCGGATTCTGATAGCCGTAGATCCATTTCGAGGGGCGGCCCTGGTCAGGCGTAACCGGAAGAACGGTTCAATGCAGCCGATTTGTTTGGGCGGGCCCAACCATCCGAGCAACCGGGCCGCCCTGCAGACGATTGGAGTCGCTCCCGTGGAAACAATTTCGTCCGGTGGAGCAGGCCCGGATCACCTGCTCCTCAAAACCAATGCCGGCTGAGGATTCACTGCGAAGATTCCGGGCTGGTTGAAGGCGGAATGTGAATAAGTTTTCATACTTCGAGACCTCAGGGCCGACCTCGAGTCGTGGACGTCTTCCAGACTTTTTGCGTGCCTGAGGCGCTGGGCAGCCACCGACACGACAGCGAGTGCGCGGTGAGTGGCGAGGGCGGCTGCGGACGAGGACGAGTGTGCGGCCAGGCCCACCTGGCGAAGAACGCTGTTTCCTTCGCCGGGTCTGCGTAGGCAACTCCGACGCGGCGGATCGACCCCCTTCGTCAACGACGTCGACGACACAGAGACCCGCCAGGGTCGGCACGATGAGTGCCGCCAGGCTGGCGAGCGTGGTTTCGAAGTCCAGCGAGGTCGTGAGCACGCGACTGGCCTCGGCCAGGAACGCGAGGTAGCCCTGTGGCGCTTCGGCCTCGGCTCAGGCGACCTGCTCGCGGGCGACGGGGTCGGCCCGTTCTTTCTCGGCCCGCCGCAAACCATCTTCCTTGGCAACTCCTCCGCCGCTCGGCCTGGATTGCCACATCCAGGCCTATGAGGGGCCACCTCAGCCGGCGGATCTGGCGATCCGCCGCGAGCGGCTGAATAATTACCTTCCTTAATGCTCGCCGGCAGCGCATCCTGGCTTCAATCGAGGTCGTCCAGAGAGACCACGGGCGTGGTGCAGATCCCATCACGGCAACTCGCGCTCCTCGGCGCACCAGGCCGCTACGGGCACTCGACAATGGACGCCTACGACAGTAGATAGCCACCGTCCACGATGATTGTCTCTCCTGTGATGTAGTCAGCCATAGGCGACACCAGAAAGAGAACGACCGTGGCGATATCGTCCGGCTGCCCGAGACGACCGAGGGGAATCCGAGCCAGGAACCCTTGTTGCAACGCCTCGACCGTTGCGCCGTCTTCAGCTCCTTATCTCCTGTTTGCTCCCTGGAATGCCGGCTCCGCTCCTTCGTCTCAGGTCGGCCGATCACTCCGGCAGGTTGCCAGGATTGTGGAGGCAGCGACCTGACAAGCAAAGAACAGTAGCTTCGCCTGGCCCGTAGACACGATCCCAAGAAGAGCGACGTGCAGTATCACCGCGGCCGGCGATGACTGACAGTCACACGATCCGGCATCCCCCACCCCGCTGCCAGGTCAAAAAGTACTCATTCCTTACAGAACCTCGCGAGAGGCTGTCGGGTGGCACAGCACGGGTGAACGTCCCGAGGCGTCCTCGCATGCTATGCCTGCGAGCCGTCACTCAATAGCTCAGAGTCGCCACCGGCCCACGGCGCCCGACACGGTCACCCGCGCTTGCCGCGTGAGGTTTGACACCGCGCGGACAACAGAAAAGGGTGCCGGCTCTTGCCAGCACCCTTCGCCTCCAGATACCTTCGGACACATTGGAACGCTAAGCCCAGATCATAGCGGTCGGTCTCCTTTCCTGGCCTTACCGTGGAGCCGACCAGCGCCGAGGTACAACAGCGCGGAGTACGCAACCTTCGCGTACCTGCCCAGGGTCGGTTACGCCACTTGCTCCCTTGGTGCGATGGGCGTCCAAACTCATCACCAAGATCAATGCACCCGCTGGTCAGGCATCCTGTTGATAATTGCATGCTGGTATATCCAGACAGCAAGCATGATAGGCAGCCAACTGTTCAACATCCATAGAGAAAAGGGCCCACAACCGCCTTTGCAACTCTCTCCGGCGAGGAATTCAAATGCTTCCGCGCGTGCCGCCGCACCACCAGAGTGGGTCTCTCGCGTAGAACGCGGCGACAATCTTCCAGGCAGACCTCTTGCTCGGGTGACGCGACAGGAAGCCTCGAACAAAGACACTCTCTCCTGTTGGAATCCCGCGCGCGGCGGGCCGGGGGCGCTGGAGCGAAGCACGTCGGAACGCACGCCTCGCCCACCATCGCCGCTTCGTCCAAACCGGAGAGGGCGGGCGGATTTCCTCTTCCCTACCGCAGCGGGTACATCCCGAAGAAGGTGCTCACCGCGATGATCAGCACGAGAAGAGCCCCCAGGACGAGGACAATGTTGATATTCTGAAGTGCGGCGAAAGCGAGAATGAACCCCGCCACGATCGGAGCAAGGTACACAGCGAGGATCAGTGCGCCGATGAACGCGACGACCTCAAGGAGGAGCTTGAGCAGCGGGGCAAGCGCGCGGAGCAGAATCACCACGATCACGACCAGGGCGAGCCCGACGGCAACGGCGAGCGCGTTCGTGACCAGGTCACCGCCGATCATGGAGGATTCCCCTCTCGCGGACGGCGTATCCGGGTCCGTCACGCACCGATTGATGCCGCGCATGCTTGTGTGAGGCTCTATCCCGGGATGGACAACCGCTCATGTTCCCCGTGGCTCATCGTCGCCAAATCTCAGTCGCGCCACGTCCGCTGCTCCCAGGCGTCGCGTCAGGCAATCCTTCGAGACGTGGCGCATCGACCAGGAACCTGCCTCGTCTGCTGCAAGATCAGCGCCACCACCCGGAGCCTCACCGCCCTCTCCCCGACGGTACGCCGGTCGCTTCCCGGCGCTCGGCCGGGCCGTGCGCGTCCAACATGAAGGCAGCTGCAGCGGGACCTGGCCGGCATCCGGCGGGCACCGGCAATAAATACAAAAGGCGCCGGCGATCGCCGGCGCCCTGGACCTTGAACGTCCTGCCCGAGTTACTCTTCAGCACATGCAGGGAGGCGCACGGTGAAGATACTGCCTTTCCCTTCCTCGCTTTCCACCGTAATCGTGCCCCCGTGCAGGGAGATCACCTCTTTGGTCACGTAGAGCCCCAGCCCCATCCCGCTGATCTGTTGGCCCTCGCTACGATTCACCCGGTAAAAGCGCTTGAAGAGCTCTGGGAGCGCCTCGGCCGGAATGCCGAGGCCTCGATCGCAGACATCGATCGCGATCTGCCCGCCCCGGCGTTCGAGGCGCACGCTCACCGGCCCTCCCCGCGGGCTGTACTTGATGGCATTGTCGATCAGGTTCTGGAGGACTTGCTCCAGGCGAAACTCATCGCCGGCGACGACGAGCGGTTCCTCGGAGGAGGTCAACTCGAGCGTGTGCTGCACCAGGGTCGGTCTCATCCGTTCGACCAGCCGGCGCGCCAGCGCACCGAGATCCACCGGCCGGGACTCGATGCTGAGTTGGCCAGTTTGCACACCCGAGACATTGAGCAGCAACTCGATCAGTTTGTGGAGCCGCACGGCCTGCTCGTAGATCGTTTGCAGCGCCCGCCGGTCACGCTCATTCGTGCTGGCCTCGGCTGACTGGCGGCAGAGGAGCAACTCGGCATACCCCTTGACCGTGGCGAGTGGCGTCTTGAGTTCGTGGGAGGCAATGGATAGGAAGATATCACGGGCGTGGACTGCCTCTTGGGCTTCGTGGTAGAGCCCGGCGTTATCGATCGCGAGGGCAGCACGCCGGGCGATTTCTTCACTCAGGACTACGTCTGCCGGCCCGTAGCGACGTGCCGATTCTGCGACCCCATAAGCCATCGTTCCAAGAATGTGCCCTCGCGCCGCCAGCGGCACGATGATGATCGAGCCAGGCTGCAGACTGCGAAGGAGCTCGCGCTGCGCCGCATCATCGGACGAACTGCTGGCGAGGAGCGTGTCAGGAATCGTCGAGATCAGCTCCGATTGGCCGGAGCGCAGAACCTTCGCCCGACTATAGGGCGCCCCGGGATCGAATGGGAACCCAGGTTGCAGGCGCCGGGCCAGTTCGAGCTTGGCCGGGTCGGCATGCGCGAGCGCCGCGCGACGAAGTGAGCCGTCTTCCTCGATCAGGTCCACGGCGCACCAATCGGCGACCACAGGGACGGCGAGTTGAACCACACTCTGAAGGGTGGCCTCATAATCGAGTGAACCGGCAAGCACGGTGCCAGCCTCGGCCACGAAAGCGAGAGTGCGCTGCGCAGCCTCGGCCTCGGCCCGGGCCGTCCGCTCGGCTTCGTACAGATGGGCACGATCGATCGCCAGGGCCACGCGGTCGGCGACCAGTTGCAGAAGTTGGTTGTCCTCCTGGGTGAAATGGCGGGGGAGCAGGGTGCCGACGTAGATGGCCCCGATCAGCCGGCCCTCGATCACCAGGGAAACGCCGAGCGACGCCTGAACGCCTTTCACCCGAAACATGGAGCTGAGCCCGTCGGCGTTATCGAGGCCTTCGATGTTGGCCGCTCCGCAGTCGGCGGGCCTCGACCGGGCGGCCACTGGCCCGACTGGGATGCGTGACCCGGGCTCCAACTCCGCTGCCAGTCCCCTGGTGGCGCGGACCACAAGGGCATCGCCCTCGGGCGCCAGCACCAGAATCGCGGCGGTATCTATGGCGAGGACGTCGCAGATGCGGTCGAGCAACTCACGGGGGAGGTCGTCGGAGGAGAGATGGGCAAGTGCGGCGTCGGTGATGACCTGGAGGCGCCGGACGCGATCAGTGATGCGCTCAGCCGCTGCGCGGGCGGCCTGTTCATGGATCAGTTGAGCACGCTCGATCTCTGCCTGCTTGCGCTCGGTGATGTCAGTACCGGTGGAGATGACGTACTCAACCGAGCCACCACTGCCACGGATGGCGGTATTGGACCAGGCGATCAACCGCCGCCGGCCGTCACGGGTCTTCCAGACGTTCTCGTACTCGTTCCGGAGCTGGCCGGCAGCGAGCGCTGCAAGGACCGCCTTGACCGGCTCCACCTCTTCCGGCAGTAGAAAAAGCTCCCAGACGGAACGGCCCCGTACCTCATCGAATGAGTACCCGGTGGTCTCCTCGCAGGCCCGGTTAAATCGGACGAGACGACCCTGCGTGTCGGTCACCACAACCAGGCTGCCGGCAGTCTGGAGAACCGCCGAGACAAAGTCGCGCTCTTCCTTCAGCGCCTTCTCCGTCCGCTTGTGCGCTGCCATGAGCCAGCCAATCAGCAGCGCCGCCGGCACAAACAAACTCAGCCGGCCAAGGACCTCGCGCAGGTCCAAGACGTAGTGTGGATCAAGAAAGAAAAAGAAGAGGCAGAAGGTGGACACGACGGTAACGAGGATGCTCCAGAGCCCTGGACCCAGGCCACCATACCAGACACTGACCGTTACCGCCACAAGAAACAGGGGGAAAAAGTTGGCCTCGACCCATGTATGGATCAGCACCGCCACTGAGAAGGCCACAACACTGACCAGGGTAGCCAGGCCATAACGCTGCAACACGGGCCGCGTGCTTTGGTCGAGCATCTTCGAGACTCCGTGGTCGTCGCCCATCCAGACTGCCATCCTGTGTTGCAAACCGCGGCAACATAGGCATGCCACCAGCACCGCTCTCACCGCTATCGGTGTCGCTCCCTGTCTCCTCCGACCGGCCGGCGTTCAAATCTCGCAGGGCTCATGATATGGGAAACCATTGATAAACGCAAGGAAGAGCTGGACACCGGCCCTTGTTGGAATTCCTACGGACGCATCCGGGAACGCCGGGAAGAGTAGATAGGGAGGCACGACGAGCACAGCCCGAGAGACGGATCGGTTCCTCTTGTGGAGATTGAACGTATCCACTCGAGATCCCATCACCTGCCCGAAAACTTCGCCATCCAGAGATGAGTGACAAACTGCTGCGGCTTGACCGCTCCTCAGTATCGCCCAATCTCCAGGCGCTAGCAAGAGATTCGGGCTCTCGACGAAGGCGTCCGAGGAAAGCGCTTGACTGTTCTCGGCGCCTCCGTAGCTCACTCGTCGCTCCCCAAACCGGGGACCACGCACGATATTCGGATGGCTTGCCCCATCAGCTTTGAACTGCTACAATCGGCCTGTTTCCTCAGAAAAAAGGCTTCGATTGGTTCTCCTTGATCGATCGACGCGGCCAGGGTATCGAACCTGGCGAGCATCTCGGTATCTTTTGCACATCTTGCCGCTACACAGCTCGCGTGGTACCGGTCCAGGCGGGTTTTTCTTTTCGCTCACAGCGGCGAAGTTCACCTCCCGTGGTGACACAGGACGATCCCCTCTCTGTTCCGGACAATTCCTGACTCTGCCCAAAGAGGAGATGGTAGGGTGAAGGACAGACGGCATCACGAGTGTCAAGACTCCCAACAGGCGCCGGCGGACCCGGACGGCCCTGCCCCGGCACCGCCCCCCTCGGCGGTTTCCCGGCGGTCGTTCCTGCGTTTG